>JAYTXB010000080.1:0-3638 GCA_043743205.1 Schlesneria sp. | reverse complement strand
CGCCTGCCATGTCTCCGTAAAAACGCTGAATGTCCCCGGACACATTCTTGGTTCGTTCCTGACCGATCGTCGAGGTCAGCCGCGTGAAGGCTTCTCGTCAATCAATCACACGACGGCGTTCGAGAAGCGTTGGGGCGGCTGGTACGTGAGCGGCCTCGCCCCGCAGCTCGTTCATCGTGGCAACTTGATCGGCGAGGACGATGCTTCACGTCACAAGACCGAGCTAGCATTTCGAGGCGCGGTGAGCGACCTCTCGCCGCTGGCTGATCTGAACCGCTACCCAACCGCGCACAGTGATCTCGTCGCGCTGTTGGTCCTCGATCATCAGATGCACTTCTACAACTTGGTCAATCGCGTCCGCTTCGAGCACCGTCTGAACCGCCGCTCGGATGCCGAAGAGCAACTCGTCCGCTACGCCCTGATGGAGGACGAAGCCGCGTTGAGTGGTCCCGTTACCGGCTCGACCAAGTTCGCCGAGGTCTATCAATCTCTCGGCCCCCGCGATGAGCAAGGTCGCTCGCTGAGACAACTCGATCTCCAAACAAAGCTCTTCCGACACGATCTCAGCCCACTGATCGCCTCACGCCCCTTCCAGTCGCTGCCTGTGGAGGTGAGGTCGCGACTCCAACGACAGATGGATGACCAGTTGGCGTCCCGCGACGATGCCACTCCGCGCGAGATACTCCGCGCGACGATCATCGACTGGCCAAGGTAAGCTCGCCTTCTTGCCAAGTAGATCACCACCAATTGGCGACTCTGTCCGCTCGTTGGAAACATCGGCGGCCCAATGCGACCGCCAGCGAGATCCGCGCGATCCTACACGTGCAGGTGCAGGTGCAGGTGCAGCTTCTTTCGGCCGAGTGGTTTCTGCTGCCAGTACCAGTGACCGAGGTGTCGCAGCTTGCCGGGTTCTTCGGGGAGTTCGACGAACAGGAAGGGGTCCACCGAAACCATTGTCATCGGGACGATGAGCATCGGGACAAACTTGGCGATGGCAATCGGTGTTGCCATGAGTCCTAGAAATGGAGAAGCCCTGCCGACGATTGAAGCTTCGTAAATGACGAGTTCCATGAACACGCACGCTGATTCCAAGCTGCGTCCCAGGACAGTCGTGTGCTCGGGGATCGCGGTGTGAGAACATCCGTAGCGGCAGTGTTCGAGTTCGGCCTGGTAGATCGCACGCGCTCGTAAACGAGCGTCCTTGCGTGCCTTTTGCCAATAGCTCTTCATTCCCTCGACTGCGCGTTGCAGACGCTGGCGAGCCAGCACTCCCGCATGCCAGCACATCGACGGAATGCGTGCGGCTGTCAGGGCCGCTCGATACATCCAGCCCCAGCGCAGCGCGTGTTGTTGAGCCGCTTCCATCCGGCGGTCCGCTTCGGCTCGCACTTCGCTCGCCGTGACGGGGATTGGCAAGCCTTCGGAGTTGGTCTCGGTGCCGAACAACGGGACGCCGTACCAGACAGTCGCGTCGGGGTGCAGCATGTACGCGCGAGACAACGCCTCCCTGATCTTCGGCGGGGGATTATCGGGAATCTGGCTCGGGTTCCGGATCATCGTCATCACCAGGTCGCTGTGCCCCTGAATCCAGAGTGACCGCTCAATGAGATGAACCACCTGATACTCATCGACCCATTCCGGATGCCACGAGAGGACACGGTTCACATAGTCCCGGTCCCGAATCTGTTCGCGGGTCGCTCGCAACGCCAGTGTGATTGCCAGTCGAGTAATACAGTTCGGCTTGATGATCTGGAGCGTGTTTCGCGCCAGCCCTTGCAGCCCGAACGGCGAGTTGTCTTCCAACTCGAAGTCTTCGAGGATAGGAGACCAACTTTGTTCCTGAGACGTGGCGAGTGCTGTCAGTGACATGAAGAGACCCTTTCATTTGACGAGGAGTGACTGTCATCGAGCCGAGTGATTGGCAACCAGCGGGACAGGCTTTGCTCCGTGTTCTGCACGAATGGCGAACAAACGGCGGCTACCTCAGACAGAATGCCGTACCCGCTAGAAACTGTCAAGATGTTGCATACGGCGGAAACATCAATGTGGATCATCGGAATCAGGCGGCACATCGCGAACACCAAGGCGAGCGGCAGAAAATATCTGACCGCACGACGGACAAAGATGTCCGTCGTACAGCAGGTCAATTTTTATCTGCCGCTCGCCTAATGGCGCGGGTGCGGAGCCGTGATTCTCGGTCGGAGTTCAGCGCACAGTTCGGGCTGAAAGCTGCGATGCAAACTGAGCATGATCGGGCGAGGTCGTTCCTTGGCGAACGGTCTCTAGGACGCGCGCGACATCGCCTTGCAACAGGGCGGTCGGGTCGAGCCAGAGTCCCGGAAATACTTCGCTGCGTTGAATGCCATCCTCGTCGAGAGGGAGTCGTTCGTACTGGCCAGACCTCAGCACGAACCAGTCGAGGGCTTTGTCCCACACGCGCCAGACGAGGTACTCGCGAACGCCATTGCGCCGATAGACGTTCAGCTTCACATGCAGATCGTAACTGACGGAGCTGGCTGCAATCTCGACCACCAATTCGGGAGCGCCCTCAATGTAACCGTCCTCGTCGCGCGACTGTCCGCCGTGCGCGGGCAGGATTCGCAGGTACGCATCGGGCTGCGGTTCGTTGTCGAGGTCGAGCCGCAACGTCGAGTTATCGCCACCCTGAACACCGGGCGTCACGGCGCGATAGTGAAACAGCCAGCCGATCAGATCGAAATGCGGGGCACCGTGATCGTCATTGCAAACGGGTGAGGGCATGTAGACGACTCCTTCCAGCAACTCGGCCTTCTTCACATCTTTCATCGCCGAGTAGCGACGCTCGAATTCATCCCGCGTGAGACGGTCTCCCGCCTGCAACTGCGGGACACGCGATTGGAACGGTGGTGCAGTGAGAACGGTGGCCGACATTTTGAACGCCTTGAAAACAGACGAGGGATCGCCTCGGAACGACAGCGTTGTAACAGTGTGAAAGACGGGTGACCAACCGATGCCGCGAAAAATAAGTGTGCCGCGGTTGCTGGCCTCGCGGCCCCTCATCCGATTTTTGGGGCGTCATACCACGTGAACACGATTCTCAAGAGCAGCACCAACAATGGCATCAACAGCATCGTTCCATTTGCGATGAACCAGCGACCTCGCAGCCACGCCCAGGCGGAGGTTATCGCCGTCATTCCAAACCAGAAGTGAATCTGCCAGAGGCTCAGATTGAAATGGCACAGTGCCCACGGAGTCACTCTGGGATCCACAGGGTCCACGACAACCCAGCCATGTTGGATGTTGTAGAAGATCGCGAAGAAGGCCCATCCTGAACTCGAAACAACATGGAACAAACCGATGGTTCCCAAGATCGAGGCGGGCAACAGCCGCCAACGGAACGATTGAGGCAACTGCGATTGAGCCTGTTCAGATGGAGGCAAACCGTCGCTCATCATCGTCGCCTTCGTTCACTTGGTCCGTTCGCGTTCACGTCGTTCGATCGCTGCCATCGTCGGCTGCGGGATCGCGGCGATGAGCTTTCTGGTGTAGTCGTTCTGTGGGTTGGCGTAGATGGCGTCCGACGGGCCGAACTCGACGATCTGGCCCGCGTTCATGACGGCCATCATGTCGGACATGAACTTCACGACGCTCAGGTCGTG
>JAYTXB010000079.1:0-4008 GCA_043743205.1 Schlesneria sp. | reverse complement strand
TCCATTTCCTTGGCGGCCTGTTCGAGAGTCGCCTCCTCGCGCCCGGCAATGATCACGCGAGCACCCCGCTTGGCAAACCCCGCCGCCAACCCCCGGCCAATCCCGCGACTTCCCCCCGAAACAAGTACGACTTGATTGCGAACCGAAAACAAATCCTCACCGTCCGCTGCGAAATTGTCTGCCACGAATGCCCCCTTCAAAAATGGTTGTTGTCTTGGAATCGAAGCGCCAACTACGGGCGCGACCGGATTGGCCGGCCCCTAATGTAGTCCCGTCGCTCCGCCGACTGGACTGCGGGACACACGTCCCTCAGTTCGTCCCCGCCTCGCCAGTCCTGAATACTTGCCAGATCAGTCGCCCGCTCGCTGTTCCAGCCTGTGCCAGTCCTCGTTCTGAGCCATCCCATTTTCGGGCGGACCAGCCACGCCGAACACAAACTCTGAATGTCCGATACGCCAGAAAAACTCCCCGTTCGGAATTGGCAAAACGAGGGGGACCAGTATACTTTGCGCGCTGTCGTAGCCCGAGTCGCGGCCTCGAAAACCTAGACTCGACCCGCGACACGGCTCCGCAAGCCAAGCATCTCTGCCTGATGGTGTAACGGTAGCACGAGTGACTCTGACTCACTTGGTCGAGGTTCAAATCCTCGTCGGGCAACTCGCCAAGTTCGCATGACTCGGCAACGAAACGAACAAACCCCTGCAATAACAGGGGTTTGTTCGTTTCAGGTCGGCGGACTCAGGGCTGGTGAAGTGGAGTTGCTGGGAATGAGCCAAGACGAACTTTGACCTCGTTCCCAAGCTCCAGCTTGCGAACGCACTCCCGCCAAGCTCCGGGTTGGCGAGAAGATCGACTTGAAGCTGGAGCTTCAAAAGACCGCCGTTCCCAAGCTGAAGCTTGGGAACGAGGAAAACAGGGGAACGAGGCCTGTTCGATTCACCGGCCACTCTGCACGATTCGTTCAGTCTCGTCCAGTTCGAGAGTGGCCGCTTTGGTGAGGGATTCGGCACCGTCCGGGGTGATGACGATGGTGTCTTCGACGCGGATGTAGAGTTGTTCTTCCGGCACCCACAGTTGCGGGTCGAGGGCGAAGACGAGGCCCGGTTGCAGCGGTTGGGCTTTGTATTGGCCGACATCATGGACACACATGCCGACGGGGTGCGTGAAGGCGACTTCACTGTCGATCATCTTCAGGGCGGCCTCGCGATACGCAGGCTTCGACCACGGCCACGAAGACCATGTGGGGCGGATGATGTCGGCCGCTTCACGGGCGAGGTCGGCGATAAGGGCTTTCACACGGATCGTCTTCAACAGAACTTTGTGGTACTCGACGACGAAGCCGTAGAGTTCGCGCTGGACGGGCGAGTACGTGCCGCTGACGGGCCACATGCGGCCAATGTCGCTGGTGTAGCAACTGACATCCGGGGCGTAGTCCATCAGAACCAGATCGTCCGCCTGCATGACGCAGTTGTTGCGGTAGTAGTGCGCGTTCCAGATGTTCGCGCCGCTAGCGACGATGGGACGATAGCCCGGCCCCATCGCACCGCTTCGCAAATAGAGATAGTCCGCCTCGGCAGCCAACTCGAACTCGAACAGGCCGGGTCGCGTGATCTGCATCGCCGCGACGACGGCCTTCGCCGTGAGTCTTCCGATGCGACGCATCAGTTCGATCTCGCGATGACTTTTGATGAGTCGCAGTTGGTCGAGGATGGGTGAGAGATCGTGGACCTCGGCCAGCGGACAGACGGCTGATAGCTTGCCTCGAAAGTGTTCTTCACTGGAAGGCCGACCGTCCCACGGATCGGCGTCGCGCAGATGTTTCGCATGGAGCAGCGTGTCGCGGCTGGCTTCGCGCCCCTCGGCGGGAGCGTGCGGCGTGTAGAGGCTGGTCACGTCTTGAAGATCTTCGGCGAGTGCCTCCAACGGCTTCACGTCATCGACACCGGTCAGCTTGCAGACCGCTGCGGGATCGCTGGAGTTGAGCTGCGATCCCTCACTTCGCTCGTGCTTCGGATCGCGACGCGGCAGATAGAGCGTCGTCCAACGCATCGTTCCGTCGAGTCGCAGATACGCATGAGGCACCTCGACGCCGCAGAGGTAGTAGAATTCGTTCGTCTGGCGAAATAGATCGAATGCACCGGACGCCGGTCCCCCCGCGACAACGGCCACGGCCCGCGAGCCAATGCAATCGAACACCTGCTGCCGACGCAGCTCGAACTCGGCAGGCGGAAAATCGGTTTGGAAGTGGCTCATGAAGTCGGGTTACCTGTGAGAGGTGGTCATTGCCAGACCCCTGGCAGGAGGGGACTCGGGAAGTCGGATGCGACGGAATGTGAAGCGGCGATAGATTATCGGAGTCATCTCCGAGGCAGAAGAATCAGAGATGCGATTTGAGCAGAGTGACGTGTGCGGGAAGGTGATCGTGAAGCAAGCAACTCCAGCGAAGCGATTTGACCACAGATCACACAGATGGGCACAGATAAGAGAAGAGTGAGAAAGCAGAGGTCGAAGGATGATTGGACGAGGGGCAGGAAATGATTGACCAACCCGCAGCGTGAGCGAGGGAGTCTTTCGCTCACGCTGCGAGAAGTTGCGTTATTCTTGTTTTCGCCCCACGGGGGCCTCGGAGACCAGCCCAGGGCCAGCGAGCCTGAGCGAGCGCCGCCCTGGGTTTGTTGGCGTGTCTGGATCGTGCCCTGTCGGGGCACAGGAGGCTTGACGGATCGGCCTCGCATGGCCGTGTGGTCTCGACCAATCGTTCCCGTGCCCCTTCAGGGCACAACTTTCCGACTGTCCTTATCCCCAGGGCGGCGCTCACGTTGTTCGCTGGCCCTGGGCTGATCTCCGAGGCCCCGTGGGGGCGAAGACAACTTCAATCCTCGAACAACGCAACTTCTAAACTCACGCTTTTAGTCGGCTGTGGAAGAGAACGGATGCCGGTCGCCTGACGATTCGCCGTGGGCTGTTTGAGATGTCTCGCTGTTCTCTCCGACCCTGTAGGCGGCGCGTGTCGAAGACTCGACGCACCTTACGTCACTGTGGAGCCGACGCCATCAAACGTGCTGAGGCTCTCGCAGCGTTTGCGACGAAGCACGGCCTGACCGACGAGGCCACCGTCTGGCGGCGACAGTTTGAACGTCTCGCGAAGTGAGTCCGTAGAGCCGGTTCCACCGCCCGTTGAGTGCGGCGGGTGGCCGGGGCTGGAGCCGCTTTGGGCGAAGCCACGCAGACGGAGATGGCCTCAACAGACCGGGGCATCGCGAAGCCGCTCCTGCCCCGGCCACCCAGCCGGGACATGCGAAACATCTCTCAGGAGATTGCGTATTGTGTGGTCGCGGTTCAAAGAGCCCTGACCCCTTAGATTTCATCGCGAGCGGATCGTGCAGTACCGCGAACTGGTCGCGGATATGCTGGGTACCAATCATCCGCTGACGTTGTCTCTACCCGCCCTGACTCCCAATCCCGGCAGCACGCCGACGGCGAGCGTCCTCTCCGGTTCGTGGACCATCGCCACCAGTCAGGCCGATCTGAGCTGGACGCCTTCCGACGATCCGAACCTCGAAGAATACGAAGTCCGCATGTCGCCCGGCGCGAACTATGACGCAGCCAACGCCACCGTCGTCGCAAACCTCCCACCGGGCAGCACGACGCTCGAAACGACCGCCGGACTGGCCAACCCCGGCGACGTGGCGTCGTTCAAGGTCTTCGTGAAGCTCACCACCGGCAACGTCGCGGGCAGCAACACCGTCACGATCACGCGGCCGTAGCAGAGCGCTCCCCGCCACCGGGTACAGTCGCTCAAAGCTGGTCACTTTCCGGTCCCCTCGCCTCCGTCTTCGGGGGAGAGGGTTAGGGTGAGGGGGCGAGCGGTCGAGAGATATTGGAATTGGTGAACGAATCAGACCGGGATTATCAGCCCGTTGAAAAACTGTAGGATGGCCTTCTAGGCCGTCGTTTTTCTGCGGGAAATCGGACGGGCAAGATGCCCATCCTACGTTTTTCAACGGG
>JAYTXB010000078.1:0-2628 GCA_043743205.1 Schlesneria sp. | reverse complement strand
GGCTGCCGGTACTTCACGTCGCCACAAACGAGATGCCCCTTTTCTGACAGGTGGATGCGAATCTGGTTGGTGCGCCCGGTCTCCAAACGGCATTCGACCAAGCTGTATTTGCCAAGTCGTTCCAGTCCGCGAATGTGCGTCACCGCGCGTTGACCGATCTTGGAATTGCCCGTGCTGCCACGTCGGCCATCGCCACGATCCCGCGCGATGTGTGTGAGGATCGTGCCGTCGCGCGGTGCTCCGTGAACGACGGCCCAGTAGACACGATGGACTTCGTGACGGCGGAACTGATCGACCAGATGCAGCTCCGCTTCATCGTTACGAGCGAACACGATCAGGCCGCTGGTATCGCGATCGAGTCGGTGGACGCAGCGGATGATGTTGCCGCGCGGGCGCGATTGGCCGCGCTGCAAGGCTTGGTTCACGAGGAGTTGGATTACCGCTTCATCGAGTGCCGGTTGGCGACCCTTACGCTCCGCAGACCAGTTCCGTTCTTCGGGCCGACGGTGCGTCATCATTCCCGACGGCTTCTCGACGACGACCACGTGCGCATCGGCAAAATGGATTCGCACCGCTTCGAGACCGGGGGGCGCGGACAGCGATTGCTCCCCGATGGCAATCACGTCGCCCGTGACCACGCGCCGCCCTTCGTCGAGCCACGCGAGTCCGTTCAGCGACACGCGCGACTTCTGAAGTTCGGTTCGCAGTTTCGACCAGGACTCACCGGGACACATCACGCGCAGGACCGCGAGGACCGTCTTGCCCGCCAGTTCTTCGGGGATGATGAATTGTGTTGCAGCACGACCTTGTTCATTCATGGCGTTGGCAGCTCCCACGTCTCGCGTTGCAGTTCGGCCAGCGCCGTCTGAGCCGTCATGTCGAATTGCAACGGCGTCACCGTGATGTATCCGTCGAGCAACGACTTCACGTCAGTCGCGTCGTCCAGCACGTGACTCTTCATTGGGTTGAGGCCGCTCCAGTAATACGTTCGGCCGCGCGGATCGACTCGTTGTTCGATCCCTTCGTTCGAGCGACGCGCTTCCATCCCGACGAACCTCACGCCGCGCGGCCACTCGGCTTGAACGGAGGGAAAGTTGAGATTCCACAACAGTCCGGGACGCGTGTGCGGCAACAGCCGCTGACAGAGTGAGACGGCTCGCCGCGAAGTGGCCTCGAAGTCGGGAGGCCCGTCCATCCACTGCGACACCGCAAATGACGGGATGCCGAAGAACGCTCCCTCGACTGCCGCGGCGACCGTCCCCGAGTAGAGGACGTTCAATCCCACGTTGGCTCCCGCATTGAGGCCGCTCACGATGACATCGGGTTGAGTCGGACAGAGTTGCTGGATACCCAGCTTCACGCAATCGGCCGGTCGCCCATCAACCTTCCAACCGACAAACTTTCCTTGGCGATGCTCCTTGTGAGCCAGCAGCGGATGCAAGAACGTGATCGAGTGCCCGACGCCGCTCTGTTCGCTGGACGGAGCCACGACCGTGACATCGCCCCACTGGACCAGTTCCTCATGCAACGCCCACAAGCTGGGAGCGTGAATGCCATCGTCATTGACCAACAAAATCTGCATAGGTGATCTCAAGGAACCTCGTGATGAATCGGGTGGGATCGCGGGGAGAGTACGCGGGGGGCGAGAGTGTGCCCGATCCGCGAAGTGAACTCCAGCGACGCTGCGACACGGGGACGTTGCCTGATTCGTACTGAATTGAAGGCCCGACCCCGACTTCACTTCGCACGGTCATGAACGCGACAGTTTCCGAGCGGTGGACGTAAGTCCTCCGGTTCTTCACCCCAGGCACCGGAGGACTTACGTCCACCGCTCAGAAAGACTCAGACTGGGCCGCGAGAGGGATCGTGAAACTAGGATTCGAGTCATGACGAGTCTCTTCTGCTCTTCATCATTTTGCGGACTCCCGCTTCCAGCAAAATGAGGAGGTCAAAGACCACGAATTTCGGTACACACAATGTTTGATTACGGTATCGCTGTGACAGTGAGCCGCGTCGTTTGTTTTGTTGGGAGCGTCTCCTATGCAGATCGTGGTGTTGCTGACCGTCGTCTGGTTTGGATGTCTGGGTGCGGCTCAGGTGCTGGCGGGAGAAGTCGTCTCAGTCATCGAGACTGGTCACCCAGACAGTCAACGTGTGATGCTGAGTGACTGGTCGAACGAACGTCTCGTCATCGAAGGGGAGTCGCGACGCGAACTCCCGCTCGACGAAGTTGTTTCGCTGCACTTTGACCGTAAGTCGAACACGTTCTCCGGTGGCGAGTCACTCGTGTTGCTGACCAATGGAGACCGGTTGGTCGCTCGGCCAATGACCATCTCTGGCGATGTACTGACCGTGGCTTGGAAACGTGGCGCGATTCAGAGTGACGTGTAGTTGCCGCTCGAAACGGTGGCCGCACTGGTGTTCGATCTCCCCGCTGCAAAAGCCGATCGTCTGCGCTTGTTCGCCGATTTGCAGACGCTGCCGTCAGGCGATGACATCGTGCTGTTGGCCAACGGAGACCGGACGCAGGGTGAGTTTGAAATGCTGGACGGTGCGTTCATCGAGCTGAAGCAGGCGACCGGCCCCTTGAAACTCGACCGCAGTCGAGTCCGTGCGATTCGGTTCAAT
>JAYTXB010000077.1:0-2785 GCA_043743205.1 Schlesneria sp. | reverse complement strand
CGTGTCGCTTCGAGCATTCGTTGTCGAGGAACATCGGCGGCACGGATGGCATCGTAGAGCGCGATCGACTCGGCCGCGCGGCCTTCCGCCAGATGCCGTTCCGCACACAACACGCAGCCTTCGGCCACGGCCGAGCGAACGCTGTTCGGTGACGTTGCGAGTTCCTTTTGCAAGGACTTACCGATGGCATCACTGCCGATGCGTCCCAAGGCGACTGCTGCCGCCGACGCGACTTCGGCATCGGGGTTGTGCAGCAGAGTCGTCAGTCGTTCAGCCGCCTTGGCGGTTCGACGCACTCCGATCGAATTGATCGTGCCGACGAGCAACCGTCCTTCAAGTGACTCGGTGGCGGCGATCAACGCGTCATCAGCCGCGTCACCGGGAATGGCTTCCAGCGCGATGCGTGACCACGAAGAGAGCTGTTCGTTTGGCAACAGCTTGGCGAGCTCCGCCGCCGATTCGCTCGAACCATGAATGGCGAGCAGCTTGCAGGTGATCGCCTTCTCGGCAGCGGAGGCTTCCGAGCGCAGGACGGCGAGCAGTTCTTTTTCCTTCTCGGCGGAAGCGGCGGAATTGTCAGCAGCCCATACGGAGGCTGCGGTCATGGCAGAGAGGACTGCCATCAAAATTGCGGAGCGAGTCAACAGTCGAGTCATAAGCATAGGTTCGGTCCCGAAAGTGGAGGACGATGTTGTTGAGTGAATGAGGGGTGGACCGGACGTGTCATCCGGCGACGAGCATCAAACTTCCGAAGTCTCCGCAGACTTCGGAAGTTTTTGGGAGTGGCTCTCAATCATGGCGGTCAGAGTCGCCACGGTTCGCGGAGCGCTTCCGAACGGAGTCGGTTGGCTTGATCGTCGTCGATGAACTCGTGTGTCGTGTTGCTGAACTTCACGGTTCGTCCGAGATAGAGCGCGACGTTGGCGGCATGACAGGCGATGTGAGCGTTGCACGCGGCGTCGGCATTTCCCTTGGGCAGGCTACGCGTCTTCACGCAGTCGAGGAAGTCGCGCACGTGATATGTCGCGGGATAGCCGCCGATTTCATCGACAACTCGTCCGGCGAGTAGCTCGGGGGAACTCAACACCATTTTGCCGCTGTCGCCCGCTTCGACCCAGCCGGTCTCCCCTTCAAACCGCACGGGGCACGAGCCGAGTGGAATCCAGCCGGTCTCACGGAAGATCAGTTCACAGCCGTTCTCGTAGCGAGCGACCAGATGTCCGTCCTTCGGCGCGTTGTATTCGACGGGAGGAGGGCAATCGCCGACAGCCCATTGGCAGAGGTCCACGCAGTGGGAACCCCATTCGAGAACGCCGCCGCCAACCAGTCCGCCACCCTTTTCAAAATTGAAACCGTCGAGTTGCTTTGCGTTGAACGGTCGCCATGCGGCGGGGCCCAGATAGCGATCCCAATCGACGACCTCTTTGTCTGGTTCGACTTCGGGGACGAGCCAGCCGCTCATCATCGCCTGCATTCCGGCAGGATGAGCGAACACCTTCTTGAGCTTGCCGAGCTTGCCGGTGCGAGCCAGTTCACACGCGAAGGCGTAGTGCGGCAGGTTCCGTCGCTGCGTTCCCGCCTGGAAGATGCGACCGGTGCGGCGCATGGTTTCGGCGAGGATCAGGCTTTGGGAAATGTTCTTCGTGACCGGCTTCTCGCAGTAGATGTCCTTGCCCGCCTTCGCGGCGCTCATCGCCATCGTCGCGTGCCAGTTGGGCCCGGTCGCGATCAATACGGCGTCGATGTCTTTGCGATCGAGAACCTCATGAAAGTCGCGATAGGTCGCGCAGTCTTTGTTGCTGTACTTCTCGTCGGCGATCTTCTTGACCGCATCGCGGCGCTTCTCTTTCACGTCACAGACGGCGACAAACTGCACGTCCTTCTGTTCGAGGAAACAGCCGAGGTCATACGTGCCGCGATTTCCGATCCCGATACCCCCGACCACGATTCGTTCGCTGGGCGAGACAAAGCCATCGAGTCCCAAGGCTGAACTCGGGATGATCATCGGGGCGAGGGCCGCCGCCCCCGTCACGGAAAGGGCCGTTTTCAAGAACTGACGCCGAGGAAGCTTCGCTGGCTTGGCCGACATGACTGGACTCCTGATCGTGATGCGGATCAACCGACAAGACTCAGCCCGCGCGGGACCGGCCTCCGGTGTGGGCGGGAGCATAACCACGCGGGACCGTCTCTTCCATGAACCGCAGTGAGGCCGAGAGTTCTGTGAAATCGAGCTGAGGGCGATGGGCACTCTTGCCCGTACTGTCGTTTGCCTTCGATCGCGTTGAGCCGAAATCCGGACGGGCAAGAGTGCCCATCCTACGGGCTAACGGGTCAGTGAGGGCGTGCGATACAGCACCTTCGAGCCGACTCGGATTTCGGTGTCGATCAGGTAGGGTTGAATCCCCGCGATGTCCGGTTCGATGCCGAGTCCGGCAGCATCGGGGGCGCGCACGTGGCCGTCGGCATCGCGTTGGATGTGAGTCTTCGTCATCGCGATGGCCAGCGATTTGAGTTCCGTCGGAAACTCACAGATCAAGTGCGACTTCAAGCCCGCATAGGGTTGCAGCGATGCCGACAAGGCGAGGTTCGAGGTGAACGTGTGATTGACGTAGGTGACGCCTCGCGCCTCCGCATAGTCGGCCACGTCCTTTGAGACCGTGATTCCCCCGATGCGGCCGGCGTCGATCTGAATGTACTTGAGTCCCGCGTGGTCGATCATTTGCTTCGCCATGTGAAAGTTGTGACAGCCTTCGCCTCCCGCCAGCCCGACCGAACCACTGTCTGC
>JAYTXB010000076.1:0-3560 GCA_043743205.1 Schlesneria sp. | reverse complement strand
GCCTTGCCATCCGTGCGATCCCCGGTTTTGGATTTGATCGCACGGATGGCAAGGCCGGGGTACGGATGAGGGTGGATGCGAACAGGCTTCCCGTGATTCGCACGGGTGTGGCATCTTCGCTACGAGACGCGGGCCGTGTGGCGAGCCGAGTTGGACTCGTCTCGCACGTCGGAGACTTCACCGCGCGAGGCCACTCGTGAACCCACTCAGTGGATTGGTCGGTGGCTTCGGGTGGAGCAGCCTCAAGGCGTTATTTCTGCATCCGCTCCGTTCGATGCTCACGATTCTTGGCGTCGCGATTGGCGTGGCCAGCGTGATCTGGTTGCTGGCCATCGGCGAAGGGATTGGGCGAGCGGTGCAGAAGCAGATCGAAGGTCTTGGTGCGGACAACATCATCGTCCGCTCGATCAAGCCTCCGGCCGAAGCGACTGCGGGCCGGGACGGCGTTTTTCCCTATGGCATTACACGGAGTGATCTGGCACGGATTGTCGAGACGCTGCCGACCGTCAAACGGGCCGTGCCGATTCGCGAGGTGCGACGCGAGTTCCGTTATCTCGATCGACTCGTCGATGGCCGCATGGTCGGCTGCACACCCGAGTACGCAGAGTTGACGAAGCTCGATGTCGATCGCGGTCGCTTTCTGTCCCAGACCGACAGCCTCGAGAAGCAAAACTTTTGCGTCCTCTCCGCCGAAACGGCCGAGAAACTCTTTCCGTTTGAAGACCCGCTCGGTCATTCCATCAAGATTGAACGAGACTACTACCAAGTGGTCGGCATCTTGAAACCACGTGCGCCGTCAGCCGGGATCGGTGGATCGCTCGAAGCACAAGACTTCTCACGCGACGTGTATGTCCCCATCGAAACGCTCTGGCTGCGCGTCGGGGACCTCGTGATCACGATGCGCAGCGGATCGTTTCAGGGTGAGCGACTTGAATTGAGTCAGATCACGCTGCAAGCCATCGACGTGGCACATGTCGTTGAGACGGCCGAAATCATCAAGGCGACGCTGACTCCGCATCATCCGACGCTCGATTACGGGATCACGGTTCCATTGGAGTTGCTCGAACGTGCGCGGGCGATGCGGCTGATGTTCATGCTGTTCCTCGGCATCATCGCGGTGATCTCACTGCTGGTCGGCGGGATCGGCATCATGAACATCATGCTGGCGACCGTGACCGAGCGGACCAAAGAGATCGGCATCCGGCGGGCACTCGGCGCGAAGCAGTCCGACATCACGCGCCAGTTCCTGCGGGAGACCGTGACGCTGTCGATGCTCGGTGGTACTGCGGGAGTTCTCGCGGGGTTGGCCTGTCGTCCGGCGATCAACCTGATGCGCTGGGGGATCGAGCAACTGATGCCTCAAGCGGTCGCGACGTTGCCCGACATCATTCGCACGATGGAACCGGCCGTCGTCAATTGGTCGGTACCACTCGCATTTGGGATCTCGGTCTTGGTTGGAGTCGTCTTCGGCCTCTATCCCGCGATTCAAGCGGCTCGTCTCGATCCGATCGACGCACTGCGAAACGAGTGAGAAAGTCGCATTGAACGCTTGTGGTGAGGCAACCATCATTAATGACGAGACAAGTCGTTTAACCGCGTGGGCAACGCCCCGCGAGTGGATCGCAACACCCACGTCGAACACGCGGGGCGTTGCCCACGCGGTTAAACGAGACGCACTTCGCAACCTCACGTTGTTCGATCATTGCGGGCGCGAACGGTCATTGACCGTCCTGATTGTCTCCGGCACAATCGCCCGGGTTGATGTCGGTTGATTCACCGCCCTCCTGTTTGGAGACTGCTCATGCGACGAATTGCTGCTTTTTTTATGGCACTGATGTTGTTCTCTGCCGCGACGGCGTCGGCCGCTCAGATTTCGGGGGAGTACATCGAGGCCCGAACCTGCGATGTCTACACCGGTCCCTGCTTTGCCAATGCCGAAATGGACCTCGCTGGCAAAGAAGCGGTCATGGCGTGGAAGGTCGAGGAGGGTGGCTGGAACGGTGTCGCTCTTGAAGGGTTGGGGGTCGCGATCGTCGTCACGTCTGAGAAGACGATGGGGGCGAGCGAGTTCTTCCACATGCACGCGGGCAAAATCTCGTCGATCATTCTCGTGGATGAGCGTGCGACGAAGGCTCAGCATGAGGCGCTCGTCGCGTTTGCGAAGCACACGGCGAAAGAATTCACGGCCGATGTGAAGAAGATCATCAAGGCTCCGATCAAGTTGGAGAACGATCATCTGTCGGGCAAGGGGACGTTCAGCGCGGGTGAGGTCGCGAAGATCGAAACGCGCGGTCTGAAAAAGGGGGACTGCGTCTGCTCGAACGAACAGATTTTCTATCAGCCCCTCACCAAAGTCAGCGACATCAGTCCGGCTCTGTCGAATACGCTCAGCTATACCGGCCAAGACTTCGATCGAACGTGGACCACGCATGGTCAACGGAATGCCTTCTTGGCAACGTTCCGTCGGTGAGACTCAGCTCGATTCTCAATTCAAACAACTTTCTGTGGAGAGACCTCGATGAACCGTTGGACTTGGGCCGCGACTGTTGGTTTTACACTCTTGGTCGTTTCCTGCGTTGCCGCCGAAGAAGGGAAGCTCACCGTCGTTGAAAAGGCTCCGAGCGGATTGGCTGACAAGGTGACTGCGGCCTTGAACCCGAATGGGCAGCAGATCGCGGCGGGTGGCTCCACGATTGGCACCGTCTGGTTGGTCAAGCAATTGGAAGCCAAGGCCGACTTCAAACCGTCGTTGTCGGTGAAGTACCCGCTCACACCGGGACAGCTTGTGGGAGTGATTGAGGTCGCGAAGAAGTCGGAGTTCACTGACTTCCGTGGGCAAGATGTCGCGACGGGCCTCTACACGCTGCGTTATGGACAGCAACCGGTCGATGGCAATCATGTCGGGACGAGTGATCTCGCCGACTTCCTGCTCGCGATCCCCGCCAAGTTGGATACCGATCCGGCGCTGCTCAAAATGTCCGAGGCGATGCACAAGCTGAGTGCAAAAACGGCTGGCTCAAATCATCCGGCCATCTTCTCACTGCTGCCACCGAAGGCCGTTGAGAAGACTCCCGCGCTGACACATGACAGCAGCAAGCACTTCTGGATTCTGAGCCTCACCGCTGACGGCAAAGCGGGTGACGCAGCGGTGAAGGTTCCGCTGCGGGTGGTGATCGTGGGGGTGTCGGAAGGGTGATCGTGCTGTCGCGAAAAGGGCGGTCGCACGCAGCAGCCCCCTCACCCTAGCCCTCTCCCCCGAAGACGGGGGCGAGGGGACATGGCCAAAAGACTCGCACCTCTGCATCGCTTCCTCTGCCTCTCAACCCTTCACCCTCAACCCTCAACCTTTCCCGTACAGCTTCGCCACATAGTCGCCGTAGCCGTTGTACTTGACCGTGGGGAAGCGTTCGCGCGTGCCGAGCATCCATTCGGAGGATTGGCTCCAGCGGGGGTGAGCGACTTCGGGTTCGACGTTGGCTTCAAAGCCGTACTCGCGCGGGTTGACGATGTTCCAGAACGTGCCGGGCGGCTTGCTCGTGAGCGTGATGCGGACGATCGAC
>JAYTXB010000075.1:0-3446 GCA_043743205.1 Schlesneria sp. | reverse complement strand
CGTAACCCGCAGCGTGAGTTGAGAAGTTGCGATATTTGAGGATTGAATTCGTCTTCGCCCCAACGGGGCCTCGGAGACCAGCCCAGGGCCAGCGAACCCTGTGAGCGCCGCCCTGGGGTTGCTGGAAGGCCGAGTGTTGTGCCCTGAAGGGGCACGGGAAATTGGAACCAGACCCAGCGCCCTGACAACGTCCGCTCCGTCAAAATTCCAGTGCCCCGACAGGGCACGATCAGGACACATCGACCAACCCAGGGCGGCGCTCGCTCAGGCTCGCTGGCCCTGGGCTGGTCTCCGAGGCCCCGTTGGGGCGAAATCAAGAAGAGCGCAACTTTTCAACTCACGCTGCGGGTTACGGGACGGTGCGCGAGCCGTCACAACTCTAGGTCGTCTTTTGCCAGGTCACGCGATAATTCGCGCGGAAGGCGTCCCACAGGGCGAGAGTCGTCGTCAGGTTCAGCGTCACAAACATCAGCGACGGACCAAACAGTGAGGACCGACGGCCGTGCTGCTGGAACAACCAACCGACCGCCGCCGACACATAGAACACAACCTGCAAATTCAGCAGCACCCAGTAAGCCGGTCCATCCATCAACACCAGATTCGTGACGAGCGCCAGCACCATCAATGCGGGAGCCAGCAGCCTCAACAGTTTGTGTGAGACGTATTCAAACCAGAGCGGGTTGCGTGACGGACTGAGCCACGCGGGGAACAACTGCATCAGTTGAGCCACGCCGGCGATCGTTCTCCGTTTCCGGATCGACTCTTGGCCGGAGGACTTCGACGGCGTGTCAAAGACCTGCGCGGTTGGCTCGAACAGACAGCGATAGCCGCGTGCGATCGCCTGCATCGGGATCGCCACGTCATCGAGAATTGTCTGCTCGGGGATCGGTTGGAACAGCGACTTGCGCAGCGCGTAGCAGGCTCCCGTCGCGCCGGGAACTCCGCGCCACTGGCTCTCACAGCGACGAATGAACTTCTCGTACTTCCAGTAGAAGCCGATCCCTTGCGCGGCAGTCGTCGCATCGGCAGCGGCTCGCAACACGAGTTCTCCCGAGACGACTCCGACGGTCGGATCGGTAAAATTTTCGAGCAACCGTTCGATACAGTCGGGGGCGAACTCCTGCCGCGCGTCGGCCAACAACACGAACTCCGACTGACACTGCGGGACGAGTTCATTCAGCACGGCAGGCTTACCCCGTCGCTCTGTAAAGTTGAAGCACTTCACGCGCGCATCGGGGAACGCCGCCAACACGGCGGCAGTGTCATCGGTCGAACCATCCAGCCCGATCAGAATCTCCCGAATCCAATCGGCTCGCGTGGAGGCGAGCAGACTGCTCAATTTTCTCGGCAACGTCAGCGCTTCGTTGTGAGCGACGATCACGATGGAGAGCGGTCGCTCGACGTTCTGCTTCACGAGCGTCGTCCAGTTCGTGCGCGACTTCCACCAGACCACCAGCGGGTAGCCCGCAAAGATGTAGCCCAGCCCGAGAACGCTGAGCCAGAACAGGATTTGGAGGGCGATGGTCATGTCAGTTCGTTCTGTTGTTGTGGATCGGTAACGGCTGAAAATTCTCATCCGCAGCATTTGAGGCGGGAGGAGATCAAATCATTGCGAATTGCCAATTGATAATTTCGAATTGCTAAATGAAAGAGATTGGCTGGTTGGTTGACTTCAATTCGCAATTAGAAATTCGCAGTTATCAAGTAGACATTCTTCGTTCCGCAGGGCATGGGCACATCGACGACATGTTGTTGTTCTGGTTGTTCAGATTCCCAAGCTCCAGCTTGGGAACGAGAGTGAGAACTACGAGGGACAACGAGTCGCCACCTCATCGAGCAGTTCCGCGAGTCGCGTTGTTTGTGATTCACGGCTGAACTCGTCTATGGCTTGGCGCGTCGGTCGGTCGCGAGCAGATCGTTCGACTCCCGAGAGACGTTCGGACAACCAGGCCGCGATCCCCGCCGTGTCGTGCGGGACGAAGTGGCCGTGCGTGAAGAATCGTCTGGCGATGTCGGCCGTCTCCCCGTGCGGGGCGATCGTCAGCATTTCTTTGCGAATGGCGAGGTACTCGAACAACTTCGCAGGGACGACTCGTTCCGCACCCGGTACGTCGCTAAGCAGCAGGCAAACGCCGTCGGCTGAATTGAGTCGGTCGAGTACTTCGGCGTGAGCGCAGTAGTCGATCGCCGTGAGCTGCGCGGTCGTTGCGCGAACTCGTTCCAACACGTGCTGTTGCTCGGGCGTCTTGCGTCCGACGCAGACCAGTTCCAACTGGCGAGTCAGCTCGGGCTGCGAGGCACTCAGCGACTCAATCGCTTTGATGAGCGGTTCGATGTCCGTCAGGTTCCAGAGCGTCCCGGTGTAGACGAGGCGGAAGGGGGTGGAGGGTTGACGGTGGACGGTTGAGGGGAAGAGCGAGCTTGCCGAAGTCTCTTCTCCGCCTCTCAACTCTCGACTCTCAACCTTCAACCCTCGCAACTCTTCCTCAAAATCTTCCGCGTCGAAGCCGTTGTAGATGCAGACGGCGGGGATCGAGTGCTTCAAGTCGCTGAGCTTGGCAGCGAGGTTCGAGGTACTCGCTTGAGTCGTCGCGACGACGGCATCGGCTTGCTTCAACAAGCGCCGCTGCATCCGCTGCTGGATAGTGCGCGAGAGCCAATCACGTTGAGCGTTCTCCAGGTACTTGCCGCTCAAATCCCACTCGTCGCGGTAGTCGAGGATCAACGGAATGTCGAACTGTTTCTTCAACGACGCGCCGATGAAGAAGCTCGAATAGGCCGGTGCGGTGACGAGGATCGCGTCGTGAGGTTGCTCGCGCAGCGCGGCCGCTCCTGCACGGAAGGCGTTCGGATTCCAGAGGACTTGCGGATCGGGTTGCAGCGCCAGCTTGACGACCCGCCGCGCGAGTCCCTTCACCGCTGACTTGATGCGCGTCAACAGGCCGGGCTTCGTCGTGTTACCTGTGACGAGTGATTGTTTGACGCGGTAGTCCGGTTCCCACGTGCGGGCACGGACGATGCGCACGTCGTCTGGCAGATCGGCCAGCAAGCTTTCGTCGCGCACGGGGACCGACGGGTTCTCAGTGGTGAGGACCGTCACCTCCCAACCGCAACGTCGCAGGTATTTAGCCCACTTCGCGGGACGTTGCACACCGGCACCGCCGACGGGCGGAAAGTTGTAGGCGATGAGCAACACGCGCCGCGCACGGTCCGTCGGCACGGCAATGCCAGCGAGTGAGTCTTCGAGAATTGCGGCGGACATGACGGTAATTCCTGTTTGTCGTCTGGAAGCTTTGATCAATTGCTGCTGAGTGAAGTGGCCGTTCCTAAACGCTGGGACGCTCCGATCCAATTCGACACCGTCGTTGTTTCAAACTGTTGGAACACGCCGCGTGCGGCGAGTGTCGCCACGGCGGTGATCGCCCACGGATGGTTGTCGTGCATTA
>JAYTXB010000074.1:0-1682 GCA_043743205.1 Schlesneria sp. | reverse complement strand
GACGTGTTCGTCGTCGATGCCAAGCGAACGCTCGTCTATCGCGGTGCGGTCGATGACCAGTACGGGTTCGGCTATGCGAAAGAGGCTCCTCAAACGGAGTACCTCATTGCGGCGATTGAGGCGGTCTTGGCGAACGGTCGTCCCGATGTCGCGGCCACATCAGCCCCCGGTTGCCCGCTGGAGCTTGCTCCCGCCGACAAGTCAACTGCGACGACGGGCATCACGTACCACAATCGTATCTCGCGCATTGTGCAGAACAATTGTCAGGCGTGTCATCGTGAAGGGGGCGTCGCGCCGTTCACGCTGGGCAGCTACGAAGAGGTCGCCGCGCAGAGCGGTTCGATTCGTCGCGCTGTCGAGCAGGGGATCATGCCGCCGTGGTTTGCTGCCGCGCCCGTGAAGGGACAAGTCAGCCCGTTCGCCAACGATTGCTCGCTGGCCGAGACCGACAAGACCGACTTGCTCACGTGGTTGAACGGCGGCAAACCGGTCGGTGATCCGCAGGAGGCTCCCGTGCCGCGCGTGTTTGCCAGCGACTGGCAGATCGGCCAGCCCGACCACATCGTGCAGTTGCCGTCCCCCCTGGCGGTCAGAGCTTCGGGGACGATGCCCTATCAAAATGTCATCGTGGAGACCGGACTCACGGGCGACAAATATGTGAAGGCCATCGAAGTTCGACCGACCGCGCGCGATGTCGTGCATCACGTGCTCGTCTTCGTCATCCCGCCTGCCAAGCGCGGCGAGGCCAACGGAGCGACGACCGAAGGAGACGGCGAAGAAGATGAAACAACCGGCTTCTTCGCGGCCTACGCCCCCGGCTACGACGCGCTCCGTTTCAATGACGGTTGCGGCAAAATGTTGCCCGCCGGGTCGCGACTCAAGTTTCAAATCCATTACACGCCGAACGGCACGGCGACGCAGGATCAGTCGATGATCGGCCTGATCTTCCTCGACGAACGCCCCGAGCATCTGATGAACGTCACCGGGATTGCTCAACCGCGACTGGCCATTCCGCCGGGTGCCGACAACCACGAAGTCATCGCGACGCGCAACGTCCCGAACGACGCCACGATTGTCGCCTTCTTTCCGCACATGCATCTCCGTGGGAAGGCGTTCCGCTACGAAGCGGTTCTGCCGAATGGACAAACTCAAGTGCTGCTCGACATCCCCCGCTACGACTTCAACTGGCAGTTGTCGTATCGACTGGCCGAACCGATCACGCTTCCGGGCGGCTCCACCATTCGAGCCACCGCGTGGTACGACAACAGCACGCAGAACCCCGCCAACCCAGATGCCACACGCACGGTGCGCTGGGGACCGCAAACCTACGACGAGATGATGATCGGCTACGTCGAGTACTACATGGATGAGGGCGTGATCGGTCGCGGTGGCCGATTACTTGGTCCTGCGAGTGGCTTCGATTTCGAGGCGTTCTTCAAACGGCTCGACAAGAACAACGACGACCGCCTCACAAACGACGAGCTGCCGCGAGTCGGTCGTGATCGGCTGCTGCAATTGGACGCCAACGGCGACGGTGATATCTCACGAGAAGAAATTCGCCGCCTGAAGCGGTAGCGTTCGCCGAAGGATCGTTCGAGAAATGACTGTCTGCATTTGGTTTTGGAAGGTAGCCCTGTCGCTCCGCGACAGGAAGCGCGGGCGCGGGGATCGCTCTCTGAGTC
>JAYTXB010000073.1:0-6869 GCA_043743205.1 Schlesneria sp. | reverse complement strand
TATAAACCGACGGCATGTAGTCCGTTAGACCGTAGCTCAATGCGTCGGTCTGACCAAAGCCATTGCTCGGACACAGGAAGGTGGCGACTTTGGTTCGCGAGACCACGGCATTCGGGCTGTTGGCGCTGTTCGTGTAGTGATACTGAAAGTCAAAGCGTTGATAGAGCGGTGCCTGGTCCATGTACGGGAGACAGGCCATGAAGGCGGAAACAGGAAACAACCGGCGCACGATAGCTTGGTGATCAGTTCCTTCGCCCCCGGACGGGAAGCGGCCGTACGCCGATTCGTAATTGTGAACGGCCAGACCAATCTGCTTGAGATTGTTTTTGCACTGACTCCGACGCGCCGCTTCGCGAGCCTGCTGCACGGCAGGCAGGAGCAACGCGATCAGGACGGCGATAATCGCGATGACCACGAGCAGTTCAATCAGAGTGAAACCGTGTCGGTTCCGTCTGCGAAGTACTCGATTCTCCGCATAATCACGCCGTGAGAAATCCTGCGACATTGAGACAACTCCAGAGCCAAGAACACGAGTTGGAAGCAGCGAATGGGGAGTCAACCCCGGCTCCGCCGCACGATCATTCAAACATTCAAGCAAATGTAATAATGAAAGGCAACTCAAGGCAACCAAATCTGCGAGGCCGCTCCTCCCACAATGCGATCCCCTCGAAATTGCATCCGAACGGCCTGGAAGTATTCGGAGTGATCAACACTGGCTTGCAACATTCGTCCGGGCTGGGGAACAATAGGGACAGTTGCCTGAGAATTCAGATTCACGGCAATCGTTCCTCACGAATTTCACGCGAGTCTCCCATGCCTGATTCTTTGGATGCTTTGAATTGCTCGCGATACCTCAAGGCGTTGGGCGATCCGCTCCGATTGCAGATCATCGAGTTTCTCCAGACGGGACCGAAAACGGTCACGGAAATCGCCGAGCAGATCGAATCCGAGATCGCAAACGCATCTCATCACTTGCAAGTGCTTTCGCGTGCCGGCTTAGTTAGCACGGAACGAGACGGCAAGTTCTGCTACTACTCACTGGCTCCGGATATCCACATCCGTGGCTCATCGCGCGGGCTGAGTAGTTTGGATTTCGGCTGCTGTCGATTGGAACTCGGAAGCAGAAAACCGAAGCAGTAAGACCAAGTGTGGATTCGCGTGACATGGTGGGCGGTGCCCACCCTACATCATCACAACCCCGTGATTGGTTCGGCCGAGGCGGCGGCGAGGACTTCTCTGGGGATGCTGGGGTTGAGGCGGAGTTCGCTGGGATCGACGAGGCGTTGCAGCATCGTGGCGACGAGGTGTTTGATGCGGATCGGTTCCGAAGAGGGTTCCGCCGCGTCGCGGGTCGATTGGCCGATGACTTGGCCGGTCTTGATGCCTCCGCCTGAAAGGAGCAGCGGGGCGAGGTTGCCCCAGTGGTCACGGCCTCCGTTTTTGTTCACGCGCGGTGTGCGACCCATCTCGCCCGTGGCAACCAACATGATCTTGTTGCTCAGCCCGCGCGAGGCGACATCGTCGAGGAACGCCGAGATCGCGTGATCGAGCGGCGGACCCATGTACCTCATCCCCTCCTCGACCGTCGCGTTGTTCACGTCGGCGTGCATGTCCCACACGAAACTGGTCGTCACGGTCACGAACCCGCAGCCCGCCTCGCACAGTCGCCTCGCCAACAGCAGCAGCTTGCCGAGGGCCTTGGCGTTATCGACGTAGTGGTTGTAGTTGTTCCACTTCTTGTCGATCTGATCGGGCCGGACCAGCGGAGCCGTGTCGTACCGGGCAATCGTCGCCGGGTCTTCCTTCGACAAATCGAACGCCCCCGCGACTCCACCGAGTAAGGTGCTGAAGGCCTGCTCACGCAGAGGGTCGATCGTTTGTGTGCGGCCTCGTTCATCTAACTCGAACCGCTGGCGATCGAGTTCTGACAGCAACGTCCGTCGATCGCCAAGTCGATCCACGGCAACTCGCAGTTCAAGGTTCTTTTGGAGATCGCCTCCCGCTCCGGGAACGAACGGCGAATAGCCATTGCCGAGCAGTCCGGTCGATTCAAACTTGCCGAACGACGTGATGGCTGGACCCGTCGTCGAATCGACCGACTGCGGAAAGAGCATCGCGTTGGTCGGCATCCCCGACCCGGACCGGTTCGCTCCCGCCACGCGCGCATACAGCGACCCGACATTCGCGCCCGAGGTGTCCTTCCCCACGACCGGCTTGATGTCGTGGTTGCCGTCTCCCGTGACGAACGACCGCACGATGCTGAGTCGATCCGCGCGCTGAGCCAACTGCGGAAACGACGAACCAAACGTCACGCCGGGGATCGCCGTTTGAATCTCACCGGTGACAGATTGGATTCCCACCGGCGCGGTCATCTTCGGATCAAACGTCTCGATCTGACTCGGCCCGCCGTGCAGGAAGAGCAGGATGACCGACTTGTCCGTGATCGGCAGGCCCTTCGACGCGGCAAAGCTCTTGTGGGCGAAGCCGTTCACCACACCAAACGCCCCGGCCCCGAAGGCCCCGACTCGCAGCATCTCACGGCGGTGGTAGCGGCGGTTGGCGTCAAAGAGAGTCAGCATGGAGCGGCCTTGGAGCGGGAGACCTTCGGTCGGGCGTTGCGGCGAGGTCGGGAGACCCGCGCCGAACGCAGGCGTCGAGCATCGTCAGCCGACGGATGCTATCGGCCGATCCGGATGCGTGCAATCGGCGATTCCCCTGACTCATACTCCCCTCGCCCCATTGGGAGGGAGAACGCTCTCCTTCATTCGAGATACGTTCCTTTAGACGCTCCCGCTTCGTATTCGGTGGCCAGTGCGATGGCGGCGTCTGGCGTGAGGAAACCGGCTTCGACGCGCGCGGCCAGTTGCTTCTTGAACGATTCGACGAGCTGTCCCTTGTCATAGCGGGCGAACTGCATCATGTCGTTGATGCGGCTGCCGTGAACCAGCTTTGTGACGTGGAAGCGGCCGTCGTTGTCGATCACCACTTGAGCCTCATTCGGGTGGCCGAACAGATTGTGGTGGCTTCCCATCACTTCCTGATACGCCCCCGTCAGGAATAGGCCTAGGTAATAGTCCTCGCCGTCCTTCCAGTCGTGCAGTTCGAGCGTCTCCTTCACGTCCTTCAGATCGACGAACTTGTCGATCTTGCCGTCGCTGTCGCACGTCACATCGACCAGCGTCGCGAAGTCGGTTGGCTGCTCGTTCAGGCGATGAATCGGGCAGATCGGGAAGAGTTGCTTGATCGCCCAACTGTCGGGGGCCGAGCGAAAGAGTGAGAAGTTGCAGAGATACTTCTGCGCCAGAATCTTCTTGAGCGCCTCGAACTCATCGTCAGGGAAACTGTCGGCTTCGGACTCTTTGAGCGCGCGGGCACAGGCTTCCCAAAACAAGACTTCTCCCTTTGCGCGGTCCTCCAAACTGATGAGGCCGAGGTTGAACTGTGTGTGGAGTTCGTCTTTGTGTTCGAGCGCGTCGTGGTAGTACTCGGCGTAGTTCTTGCCGTTGATGCCGTCGCACAAGTCCTTCAACTCGGTGATGACCTGCGGATCGTCGGAGTCGATGGTGACTTCGGGTTCGTCGTCGGCGAAGGTTTCGATTTCGTCGCGGATCGAGGTGATGAAGACCGTGTGATAGGCCGTCATGAACCGACCGCTCTCGGTGACGAGGTTCGGGTGAGGCACGTTCTCATCATCGCAGACCCCTTTGATGACGTAGACCACATCGTTGGCGAACTCTTGGACGGTGTAGTTGACACTCGACTCGAACCGGGTCTGCGAGCCGTCGTAATCCACGCCCAAGCCGCCGCCGATGTCGAGGAACTCAATCCCGCAACCGATCTGCCGCAGCTTGCTGTAAACGCGAGCCGCCTCTTTCATCGCGTTCTTCACTCGCTTGATGTCGGTGATTTGCGAACCGATGTGAAAGTGGAGCAGCTTCAACTGACCGTCGAGCTTCTCTTCCTTGAGCAACCGCACGCATTGCAGCAGCTCGGACGTGGTCAATCCAAACTTGGCCGCCTCACCGCCGGACGACGCCCATTTGCCGGAGCCGCGCGAATAGAGTTTGGCTCGCAATCCGATCCACGGCGCGACGCCGGTCTCCTGCGCCAGCTTCACGACCATTTTCAGTTCGTTCAGTTTCTCGACGATGATCGTCACCCGCTTGCCCGCCTGCACACCGAGCAGCGCCGTCTTGATGAACGACTCGTCCTTGAAGCCGTTGCAGAGCATCAAGGTCTCGGGAGCCTGTTCCTGTGCGACGGCCGCGTACAGCTCGGCCTTCGATCCGCATTCCAGACCGACGCGGCAGCGCGCTCCGTCACGCAGGAATTCCTCGACGACCTCGCGTCGCGGATTGACCTTCATCGGAAAGACCGGGTAATGCTGGCCGGTGAAGCCATACCGCACGATGGCCGACTGATACGCCGCCGACAGCGTCCTCAACTGGCCAGTCAACAGCTGCGGGAACCGAATCAGCAACGGAAGCTGCAGTTTCTTGTCCGTCAGCAGGTGATCGACCAACTCCTTGAGGTCCACGAACCGAGGATCGTCTCGCCCCGGCCGGACAATGATGTGCCCTTTGGCATTGATATCGAAGTAACCGGCCGACCAGTTCTCAACCCCGTAGACCTGTTGAATGCGCTGCAATGTTTCGTCGTTCATGAGAGCTTGGATTCCGAATCGGGGAACTGAATCTGAGTGGTATCGCGTGCTCCATGCAGCACACGCAGGATGTGAACGGCGTCATTCGTCGGACGCTAGTAGATGACGTAATTGCCGAAGGAGTGATGCCGCATTCCCTCCCCAAGATCGGAGCATGGTTCTCCGATCAAAGGCTGGCGGGAGAACATTTCAAATCTCGTTTCCAGCCGACGCAGCAGCCGAGTCGCGGCGTTCGGGTTGTCGTCCGCGATGTACATCCAGATTTTGCGGAGGTCGATTCGAGCGTACGGAGAAACTTCAATTCGCATGACTCACCGCGCCGAACTGCGGGCCGCGAGTTCCTGTTCACCTTCGGCGATGATTTCGTCGAACAGGTGACGCAGGTCGGCAGCGTTGTGAATGGATGTCGATTCCCCGCGTGAGATGGACTCGTCCGCCTCCGCCAGCAGCATTCTCAGATGTTCGCGATCGGTCTGCTGCAGCAGCCTCAACCCCGCCGCGACGGCGGCGTCCGCGCTGGTGTAGCGGCCGCTGGACACGCTCTGCTCCACGAAGCCCGTCAGGTCGTCAGAGATGGTGGCAATCACAGTTTGTCTCCCTTGAATGAGGCTCTTCATCTGTCGCTGCTGGTGATGGTCACGAGGGCCATTGCGCGGTTGTCACACTTGCCCCGAGTCGTGGCGGACTCGTTCCCACAGATCGAGGACGTTCAGCTTCGCCGCCCACTCGGCGATGTAGTTGTCATCCGCTGTCGCACGCTGATACTTCCAGACGGTGGCGATGTCACGCCATTGGCGATCCGAGGTTTCCCCCCCTTTGCGGAACCAAACGAGCTTGTGCAGGATGACATCCTCGGGAGACGCGAACCAGACGTTGATGTTTTCGTCACCGACAGCGACGCCTCTCGGGCGTCTTCGCGAAAGCACCGAAGCGTTGAAGGGATCGGTACCTCGAACAAACACGTCCACTTTGTAGGTCGAAGTCAGATGAACCAAATTGAAGCAGCGCCCCCGCTGAACGGCCTCGCGCATCGCAGATTCGCTGACGTAGAAGTCACGATTCCAGACGGCAACCAGTCCGGAGACCTGTGATTCCACGATCTCGGCTCCGAGGTCAATGTCGAGCGTCGCGCGTGGTTCACCGTACAGCGAACTCGCCACAGAACCGCCGATGTAATAGACGATGCCGAGGCGATCAAACTCGTCCACGACAGGACGGAGCGTCGGCAGCAATTCGAGCAGGTTCATGCAGACTCTCCGTCGTATCGTCTCCGCACTCCATCGGCCAAGGCTTGGCCATAGTTCATCTCGATGAACTTCAGATTGACCTCCCTTTCGCTGAACTTCGGATGTCGATCACGAATTCCTTGTCGTGACAAGGCGACCACAGCGGCGGTGAGTTTGCACACTAGCTCAAGTTTGCGCGAAGAAGTCATCCGGCGCAGCAACTCGAATTGCACGGCTTCGGCGTCAGGATGAGTGTCTGTCAGCATGGCTCGAACTTCGGTTGGGGGAACGGCGTGAGCTTCCGTCGGGCGACTGGCAATTTCGCGGCGGATTGTAATCATCTGGCCCTTCACGTCGGCAGCAGGTCCGATGAAATTTCTGTGTGAGAGATTCTCAGTGGCATCGACCGAACCGTCATCATCTCTGGCCGATCGAGTGCAGTCGCTGAGACTACCGCCGCCGGGAAGTGGTTCGTCTGGATCGGCCGGTCTGCCGTGGTTCCTCACCGTGGTCTTGGCGGCTGCGGTGGCCTATCTGTTGTTGATCGGTAACCCATTTCAGCCGAAGCCCGTCGATCCGAACGCGAACGATGTCGCGACGATCGACGATCCGAAGTCGGCTGCTGCAGGAACGGCTGCGTCGAGCGGAGCGGTCGTAACTGGAACCGGCGTTGAGGGAGTCGCGGCCGGCGAAATCGCGCTCGAATCCAAAGGCTACATCATTCCCGAGCAACAGATTCTGGTGAGTCCGCAGGTGAGTGGCCGAGTTCTCGAACTGAACTTTGAAGCGGGGCAGCGCGTCGAGAAGGGCTTCGTACTCGCGGTCCTCGACAACACGGAATATCAGGCCGAGTTCGAGCGGGTGCAGGCTCAACTCGATTCCTCGAACGAGTCGTTGGCGGAACTGCGTGAAGGGAGCCGCCCCGATGAGATTAAGCAATCGAAGGCCGATCTGGCGGAGGCTCAAACCAATCTCGATCA
>JAYTXB010000072.1:0-7553 GCA_043743205.1 Schlesneria sp. | reverse complement strand
TGATCTGCTTGGACCTCGAAGGCAACCTGCTCTGGTTTCGCGGGTTGACCTACGACCATCCCAACGTCAGCAACAGTTTGGGAATGGCATCGTCTCCCGTCGTGGTGGGCGACACGCTGGTGGCTCAGGTTGAGAACGACAGCGAATCGTTGGCCACGGGTGTCGATGTGGCGACGGGCGTCTCGCGCTGGACGATGACTCGCCCCAAGCGTGCCAACTGGACTTCGGCCGCCATCCTGAACAAGGGACCGACCAGCGATGAAGACTTGGTGTTGCTGCAATCGTCGGAAGGACTCGCCGCCATTCGGCCACTCACCGGGACGTTGGCTTGGAACTACAAAGAGGGCGCTTCCACGATTCCTTCGTCAGTTGTCTCGGAGGGGGTGGTCTTCATTCCGTCGCAAGGGATCACCGCCATTCGACCTCCTCAAGGGAGTGCGAACATCGAAGTGCTGTGGCGTGTCGCCAAACTCGGCCCGGCAACTCCTAGCCCGCTCGTCTACCAAGGCCGGTTGTTCTCGGTGAACGGTGCCGGTGTCGTCACGTGCGGCGACACGAAATCGGGCGATGAAAAATGGAAGCTCCGACTGACCGGCCCGTTCAGCGGATCGCCCGTCGCGGCGGGAGGTCATCTCTACTTCTTCAATGAGAAGGGCGAGGCTCACGTGGTGAAGCCCGGCGACGAACAGGGTGAACTCGTCTCGACCAACAGCCTCGACGAAACGATCCTCTGTACTCCCGCCATCGCCCACGGCGCGATCTACGTTCGGAGCGATCAGACGCTGTGGAAGATCGGTACGAACTCAGGACCGGCGCGATCACAATGACGGACGTGACTCATCCGGGCTGACGAGCATGGGAACAGTGGTGACATCATGGACAAGCTGTGCTGCGTGGCAGTCGGGGGTTCGGTCGGAGCGGTCGTTCGATTCCTGATCGGCAACGCGATGAAGACGGCTTGGCCGGCGTATGCCGCATCTGGAACACTGATCGTCAACGTGGTCGGCTCACTACTGATCGGAGTGCTGTTGGGAACAGCCTCCGAGCCAAAAGGGCTGTCCGATTCGTTGCGGCTGTTGCTGGTGACGGGCTTTCTCGGTGGACTGACGACGTTCTCATCGCTCGCCCATGAGACCATTCAGCTTTCGGTGCGAGAGGGTGACGGGAGTCTCAACCTGGGCCTGTCGCATCTCACCGCGAATGTCCTGTTGGGACTGGTTGCCGTCTGGTGTGGTGCTTGGTTGAGGCGGTGAGAACACTGACAGTGAAGTTCACCCGAGCAAACCGCCGTCGCTCCAGTTTCTGTCGGGCGATACACTCCGGTCCCGCCACTTCAGCGCAACGCGCGTGGCTTGGCTTTCCTGATGAGGAGTCTGCAATGCATCGAACTTCGTGTTTCACGGCGTCACTTTCGATCCTCGTCGTGTCGTCGTTTTCAATCGTCGCGATGGCCGACGACCCCGCACTGGACAACGCCATTGCACCGCTGATCGCGCCCGAAGGAGACCAGCAGGGCGAGGTGGCTCAACACATCAAGACGCTCTCGACGGGAGACGGCCTCCAGCGACGCGAGGCCACGAGCAAGCTGCTGGAGATCGGTAAGCAGGCCGTCGAACCGTTGGCTACGGAAGCAGGTGCAGGTCGCAAAGAGACGATGTACCACTGCTTCGACGTGTTGACGCGATTGCTCGCGACCAGCGACGCGGAGACTTCTGTCGCAGCGAAGGCGGCACTCACCAAGTTGACTCAATCGGAGCATAAGTCCGTCGGCTTGCGAGCCAAGTCGGCCATTCAAATCGGCGAGATTTTAGGAGCACGCGCCGCAGCACGGCCTGCCCAGCCAGCGATCCCGTTCGGTCCCGGTCTGGCTCCCAATGCTCAACTGAACATGGCTCTCAATGCTGCCAACGGAGAGAAACTCCGCATTACGGTCACCAACAATGACCGCACGATCCAAGTCGAACGCGCTGACGAACGGATTGAAATTCGTGACCAAGCGGGAAAGGACATCGTGGTCAAGCGAACTCGCACCGTCGCTGGCCAACCGAAGACCGACGAGTTCAAAGCGGCCGATGCGGACGAGTTGAAGAAGAACCATCCGGAAGCCTTCAAACTGTACGAGCAGTACGCTCAGCGGAACGGCAACGTACAGATCGGGGGTGGCAATCTTCCCGGTCCTCGGCCGATTCAAATTCAAGTGGGGCCGGGACTCTTCTTAGGCCCTCAACCGGGGGGACGCCGGATGCCCGCTGAAGCCGAATCGCTCTTCTCGGGGCCACGCACGATTCGCGCCGAGTCCGCCGAAGGCCAGCTCGAAATCACCGATGAGAACGGGAGCAAAATTCGAGTCGTGCTGACCAAGACCATCGACGGCCAAGCGGTCGTCGAAGAGTTCAAGGCCGACGATCTGAAGCAACTCGCCGCCGAACATCCCGCCGTGGCGAAGCTGTTTGAGAAGTACACCGGCGTGAAAGTGCCGTAAACGGCCGGAACCAATCGAACTGTAGGATGGGCACTCTTGCCCGTCGGCGTTGCGGCGGGATCGAGAGACCCGCGCCGAACACCGAACAGCCGTTGCCGCGTGGGGTGGCTACTTCGAGCCGTCTTCCTTCGGCTTGACTGCCTTTTGTGAGGCATCCAGCGCTCGCTTGTACTGCCGCAGTCGCTTCTTCACGCCGGGATCGTTTTCCAGTTGAGAGCCAACGGCCAGTTCGATGACTCGCTCTTGAGTCTCAACTGCTTTCTCAATCTGCCCGTTGTCGAAGTAGGCTTTGGCGAGCGTATCGGCGATCGACGGGTCTTTGCGCTCGGACAAATTGTCGGCCTTTTGAGCCGCCTTCAAGGCGAACTTGAGCAGCTTGGCATCGGCCTTCTTTTCACGATCGGGAGCGACCAGCATCCACGCCAAATTGTTGAGCGATTCAGGATTCTCACCCAGTTCCGACGCGACCAGCTTCTCACCGAGAGCCAACGCCTGCTCGACGTTTCCCTTGGGACTCGCCAACACTTGGAACTTGATCATCGAGAACTGTTCCGCCCGATCCGGCAGGGCGTTCGCGGCGACATCCAACTCCGTCAGCAATTCCGTCGCATCGCCGTTGTCTTCAAACTTCCCGAACAGAGCCTGCAACTTTTTGAACGTCGCTTCGAGCTTCTTCTTTTCAGCAACCAGTTCCTTAATCTTCAAAACTTCGGCGGCGATGTCCCACGTGCCAGCCAAAATCTTTTCGAGCGGCTCATCCATCGAACCGGGATGCCCGATCCACGCGATCTTCCCTTCGCCATTCACGATGAATGCGGCGGGAATGCCTGCCTGCTCAGAAGGCTCCATCCAACCTTTGACCATCGCACCTTCATCAGGCGAGCCGCCTTCGGCGACGGAGTCGAGGGCCACGCGGTAGTTCATTTTGTCGCCCATCTCTTCGACGAACGTCGCCACCGCACTTTGGTCCTCTTCGAGGATCGCGACGCCGATGACGGTCAGTTCCGCTTTGTATTGCTTCTGCAGCTTGGTCAGATGCGGAATCGTCGTCCGGCACGGACCGCACCAAGTGGCCCAAAACTCAACGACGTAGGTCTTCCCCTTGGCGAACCCCTTCACGGGTTCCCCCTTCACAAATTCCTTCAGTTCCAACTTGGGAGCCGTGGAACCGAGCGTCAATTCCTGAGCGAATGCAGGTGACGAACACCACGTGACGGTTATTGCCAGCAGAACAACCAGAAACCTATTCATCGACGAGAGACCTGCCTTTCCGAGGGGAGACGACTCAGCAATTTTTGTGGCCATGCGGAAACACCGCATCGACCTGCGCGGAGAGTAGCCGGACAAACACGAGGCAACAAGCTGATTTGGCCAACACGTCAGAGACTGCATCGAGGCGAACCTACTTCGCGCCTTTGAAAATCTTGCGGTCGAGACGCGGGATATAAAGCGTCCAGTGCGAGCCGCTGTTCGGGTCGTCCTGGATCGAGCGGAAGAACTCGTGGAGCTTGGCGTCGAGGTTGTCGAGTTGATGCAGGGCGACCGCTTCGGGAGTCATCGGCAAGCGCGGGCTACCGAACTCATAGGTGCCATGATGACTGGCGATCATGTGCTTCAGCCGCCAAGCGAGTTCGTGATCGAAGGTGCCACCGGTGAGCTGTTCAAACGTGCGAATCTTCTCGGACAGCATCTCGATTCCGATCACGAGGTGACCGAGCAGTTGGCCTTCGTCGGTGTAGACAAAGCCCGCGTCTACATTCAGTTCACGCACCTTACCGATGTCATGCAGGAAGACTCCCGCGAGCAACAGCTCCACATCGAGTTCGACATAGACTTCGCAGATTTTCTTCGCGACGCGCATCAGCGAGACCATGTGTTCGACCAGTCCACCTCGATAAGCGTGGTGGGCCTTCACACCGGCGGGCGTCTCCGCCAGCACGCGCATCAGGCCGTCGTCGAGTAGGAAGCACTCCATCAGCGTGCGGAGTTGCGGATGCTCGAATGCGAGCAGGATGGCACGCAGTTCGGCCAGCAGTTCTTCGACTTTCGCCGAGGTCATCGACTCAAAGTCGGCAGGGTCAGTACTTGCCGCCGCCACGTTGTCGATGTGAGTCAGGATGAGTTGGAGCGTCCCCTGATAGAGCTGCACTTTCCCCTTGATGCGGACGAACCCGCCGGTCTGAATGTGCTGACACGACTCTTCGGTAATGTTCCACATCCGGCCGTTGAGGACACCGGTCTTGTCTCGCAAATCGACGGTCAGATACAGCGCGGCGTTGCGGTTGGCACGCAGTTGTTTGTCAGCCACCAGAAAGATTTCATCAACAACATCGCCGTCCTTGAGGTCAGTCACGTAACGGCGAGTCATGAGCGAAGTCCATTGCGAGGAAGCGGTGATCAAAGCGGGAGGGGATTCTAGGAACGGCTCCGCAGGGTCACAAGGAACGATGTCCGATGCCGGCCGAGTCCAGTGCCGTCGCGAAGGACCGGCGCATCAACAACAAGCGTCATCCCGCTGTTGATCCTGGCTCCTCCATTCACGACCGTGATGGATGCACCGAACCTGATCGCCGCTTCCTGCTTCATCCGTGGCCCGGCTTTGCCATCCGTGCGATTCCCTCTTTTTCCAAGCGCAGAAACCGCACGGATGCAAAGCCGGACCACGGATGAGGGCGATCACGAATCAAGACCCAAGTGCTGTCCCTCTCACGCCCAGTCCCTTGGTGTGATCGCGACCAGTCGCGATCACACCGCCAGTCACTCCTGCGCCACTCCGTGGCTTTGCATCCGTGCGCGTCCGACGACATGATTCGCCCCGCGACGAACGCTGGTGTCTCGGTGATACGCGCCGATCATCGCCAAGGAACCCGACGTGCCATCGAGCAACATTTCTCCCGACCTCATCAATCGCATCCTCGCTGGGGATCGCGAGGCTCTCGCGGAGATGTTCACGTGCTATCGCCCGCGACTGCTGCGGCTCGTCGAACTGCGGCTGCACCCCAAGTTGCGTGGCCGTGTCGATCCCGAAGACGTGCTGCAAGAGGCATGGTTGAAGGCTGTCGATCGAATGAGTTACTTCCTGCGCGATGCCTCCCACTCGACCTTCATCTGGTTCCGTCTGATCACCACGCAGTCGCTCATCGAGATGCACCGCCGGCATCTCGGGGCCGAAAAACGCGATGCCGGGCGCGAGCTGTCGATTCACGGAGGCTGGGATGCCGACTCCACCGCCTCTTCATTGTCGTTCTCGTTGCAGGGGCGGCTGACCTCGCCGAGTAGTGCCGTTCGGAAAGATGAGTTGGCGCAGCAGATCGAGATGGTTCTGCAAGGAATGGACGAGATTGATCGCGAAGTCCTCGCGCTGCGGCACTTCGAAGAACTGACCAATCGCGAAGTCTCACAGGTCCTCAATATGTCGGAACAGGCGACGAGTGCCCGCTACCTTCGAGCACTCGGCCGACTGAAGAAGCTGCTGCAACTGATTCCCGACTTGAGCAATTCGTAACGGACAGGTCGATTCAGGCTTCCGAAGTCTCCGCAGACTTCGGAAGTTTCTCGCGGTACTCATTACTTATTGCATCCCTTACTTTTTCCACGGCAGATTCCGGCATGTCCGCATCGTCCGATCACTCGGAGCTGAATCTCGACGGTTTCCCGAAACAGTTCGACTCTGCCGGGCTGGCTTCGTGCGAACAGCTCGATGTCTTGTTGACGCTGTTCACGCAGGAAGTGCGTGCCGGATTAAACCCGTCCGTTGAAGCGTACGCACAGCGTCACAAAGAGTTGGCGGCGGAGATTCGCGAGTTGTTCCCACTGATCGAGACGCTGGAACATTGCCGTGACCGCAAAGAGTCGGAGTGCCTGCGATACCGCTTCCCGCAGGAGTTTCGGATCGAACAACTCGGCGAATATCGCATCGTGCGGGAACTGGGCCGCGGCGGAATGGGAATCGTGTTTGAGGCGTTTGAGCCGGGGATGCAACGTCCCGTCGCGATCAAGCTCCTGCCGTGGCGGTTCCGCGAAGATCGGCCTCAACGTGCCGAGCAACTTCGCAATGAGGCGGCGACGATCGCCCGGTTGCGGCATCGCAACATCGTGCCGATCTACTCGTTCGGTCAGCACGATGGTTACTGGTACTACGTGATGCAATACGTGGCGGGAGTCAGTCTTGGCTGGGTGACGCGCCGTCTGCGCGAGCCCGCCGCAGTCGTCACGGCCGAGGAAATTCATCGCATCGCGCGTAGCGGTTCGTTCGCCGCCAAAGCTCTCGTCGAACCGATCGTTGAGACGACCGACCGCATGATCTCACGCGATTCATGGATGGCCTTCGCACGGATGGGAGTGCAAGTCGCGCAGGCGCTCGGATACGCGCACCGCGAAGGTGCCCTGCACAACGACATCAAACCCGACAATCTGTTGCTCGATACGGTCGGACGCATTTTTGTGACTGACTTCGGCGTGGGAATTCACTGGGCCGATGACCACGCGACCACCGATGATCAGCCAGTCGGCACACTCCGCTACATGGCACCAGAGCGACTGAACGGACATCCCAGTGCCGCGACCGACATCTACGCACTGGGAGTAACGCTCTATGAACTCGTCACAGGGACGCCGCCATTCGATCATGCAGATCGCGGTCAACTCACCGGACTGATCTTCGACGGGAAGCCGCAACCTCCGCGTTCGCTCAAGCCACAGCTTCCAGCCAGTCTGGAGGCGATCATCTTGCGCGCGATGGCCAAAGAACCGAAACACCGCTATGCCTCGGCCAATGAACTCGCCGCCGACCTGTTGCGTTTCGCCAAACGGCAACCGATCACGACGACGGAGACCAGCCTGTGGGACCGACTGCTCCCGTGGCGCAAACGCCCCGGCTGATACGGTGATAACAGCGAAGTGCAGTCGCCAATTGGTGGTCCGTGATTTGTCCCCTCTCCCTCCAAAAAACGGACGGGAAAATGGACAACGCTAGCCCAGATGATTCACCACGGAAAACACGGAACTGCACGGAAGGAAAGTGGCGGCAGAGGTTGTGATCTGTGAAGGCCTTTCCTTGCAAAGGGACGTT
>JAYTXB010000071.1:0-1581 GCA_043743205.1 Schlesneria sp. | reverse complement strand
GCCAGATCGGGCTGGTGTTTGTCCACGTCCAACTCGACATGATCGCCGGGGAGCAGCTCTTTCAGTTGGATGTTGTTCTTCGTATTCAGCAGGAAGATGCGTTGCTTGCGTGGCACCTTAAACGGCTCGAGCGCCCCCGTTTCGAGGTCTTGCACGACGAACTCATTCTGATCGGCGATGACTTCGCGAATCAGTCCGTGCGACTTGTGTACGGTCTGCTTCCCAGCGTTGCCGCCCCCCATGAAGAGCATCGCGGCGCTCATCAAGACCGACGCGCCGAGCGCTCCAATCGCAATCAGTCGTCGCCGCCGACCGTCGTCGGGGGCTGGCTCGTCAGCCTCGCCGCCACCCTGCGTGCCGATCATTTTGAGATCGATCTGCAAATCCGAGAGAGCCTCGTCAGCCGTCTTGTAGCGCAGCGCGGGGTCTTTCTGCGTCAGCTTCTGCACGACCTTGGCCACGTCGGGCGGAACGCCTTCGAGAACGCGGTCGATGTCGGGCAACACACGATCAGGTGCCGCGTGCCACATCATCCACGCGAGCTGTTGATTCCGGCCCTTCGCATTGAGACCCGGAAAGAGTTCGTCGAAGTTCTCACCACACATCAGGTCATAAGCGGTGAAGCCGAGCGAATAGAGGTCACTCTGCGGACCCACGTCTCCGAAATCGTCAGAGACCGTTTCGGGTGCCATGTACTTCGTTGTTCCCTTGAGCAAGCTCCCTTCGGCATTGGCAACGCGGCGGGCCAATCCGAAGTCGCCCAACTTCACGCGCCGCCGGATGTCGATCATCAGGTTCGCGGGCTTGATGTCTCCGTGAATGATGCCTTGCGCATGCAGATACTTCAGTGCCCGCAGGCAATGCGCGAGAGAAGCTCGCAGCGCCCGCAAATCGACCTGTCGCCCGGCCAGTCGCGTCGCGAGGCTGCTCTGCATCAACTCCATCACCAACCAACCGCGCTCGCGCACGATGTCGAAGATCGTGACGATGTTGGGATGCTGGAGCGACGCGAGCAGTTGTGCCTCCTGCCAGAACCGGTCGAGGCGTCCTGCGTCGGCTAAGAACTCGGAATGCAGCTGCTTGATCGCAACTTCGCGACCCAGTTCGTTGTCCTTCGCGCGATAGACCGTCGCGAAGCTGCCCGAACCAATTTTTTCAAGAATCTTGTAACGCGTATCGAGAGACACGATCGGTTCCCGTGGAGGCTATCGAAGTTCAGAAGGCGGATGTTGTCGGAGCAGGATGAAGGATTGCCGAGCGGGGTTCAAGTGGCGGTCGAGTCAGACTCTCATAACGGGTGCATTCGCCAATTGGTCGTCCGTGGCTTGTCCCCTCGCCCGCCCGTCCTCGGGGGGGAGAGGGTTAGGGTGAGGGGGAATTCGTCGGGGGAGCCTGACGCACGGAGATCAATACGACGGTGTCCCCCACTGGATTCGCGTTTCGTTTCTGAATGACTTTCGACAGCTCGGCCCCCTCACCCCACTAGTTCGACTGTCTTAGATTTGCCGTTTGTTGATGTTCAACGGGGCCAGTCTGTTGCGTTGATTCCAGTGGGAGACACGGGCGAGTTCGTTACGTTGC
>JAYTXB010000070.1:0-2774 GCA_043743205.1 Schlesneria sp. | reverse complement strand
AGGCCGTGTGGTCTCGACCAATATTTCCCGTGCCCGTTCAGGGCACAACGTTCTGGTGTTCGGTTTCCCAGGGCGGCGCTCACGGTGTTCGCTGGCCCTGGGCTGGTCTCCGCGGCCCCCTTGGGGCGAAGACGACCTCAATCCTCAACTAGCGCAACTTCTAAACTCACGCTTCGGGTGACTTCCAATCTCCTGTTTTCAATCGGCAGCTACCCTTGGCTGGCGAACACCGACGCAAAGTCCTTCTTGATCGAAGCGACGCCGGCAACGACGAGCCTTGTATCGTTGGCGGGCGAGACCATCCGGCAACCCTTGCTGACCAACATTTCGGCGTGTTGAGGATTGAACGCAACAGCCGCCCACGACTTGCCCGTGTTGCGACACGCCGCCGCCACGCGGTCGATCGCCGCCAGACACTTCTCGTCGAAGAACTGACCGGTCACACCTAGGCTTTGACTGAGATCGGCCGGTCCCACGAACAGGGCATCCACGCCATCAATGGCCGCGATCGCCTCACACTCTTCCACGGATTGCAGCGTCTCAATCTGAATGAGGACTAGCGAGTCTTCGTTCGCTCGGCGTGCGAACTCCGCTGCGGGAATCATCGTGAACTGGGCATCCCAACCACCGGTGTTCAGTCCGCGACAGCCACGCGGCGCGAACTTGGACCAGCGGACGAATTCTTCTGCCTGCTTCGCGGTGAAAATTTGAGCCGCCATCACTCCGCTCGATCCCGCTTCGAGGCACCTCGTCACGATGGCATAGTCGGTCGGGGCGACTCGACAAAACGTATCGAGGCCGTGACCGCGTGCCACCGCCGTCGCGATCTCAAGATCATTGATCGTCAGGCCGGTGTGTTCAAAGTCGAACCACAGCCCATGAAATCCACCGCTCAGGCCGATGATGTTTACGAGGTTGTGGTGCCAGACTCGGCCAACGCCACAAATCATCGCGGTTTCACCGGCGGACAAGCGTTGCTTCAGTGTTCGCATGGTGAGCTTCTTTCGTGGGAGTGAGTCCGTTGGAATCGTGCTGCTGGAAGGGTGTTCGTGTTTGTCGCGGGCGGAGCATATTCGCTTGTCACCAGAACGTCACGCTGGTTGCAAGTTCGAGGCAGGCTACCGTATCTTCCCGCCTCTGACAGACTCGCGAAGGAGCCAGAATCGTGTTTGCTGGAGCAGCTTGATGGCAACGGTCCTAGTGGTAGACGATTCGCCGATTGACCGCCAACTCGTGTGCGGTTTGTTGCAGCAAGACACCGGCTGGTCAGTCGCCATTGCCAGCGATGGGGCGGCCGCGCTGGAGGCCATCAAGGCCAGTCCTCCCGATATCATCGTGACCGATCTGCACATGCCCGAAATGACCGGCTTGGAACTCGTCACGGTAGTGCGCAAGTCGTTCGCTCAGATTCCGGTGATCCTCATGACGGGCAAGGGGAGCGAAGAGATCGCGGTTGAGGCACTTCACGCGGGCGCGGCGAGCTATGTCCCCAAACGGGCGCTGTCCACGTCGCTTGTCGAGACCGTTCGTCGCGTCCTCGCCTCATTCCAAGATGATCGGCATCGCACCGACCTGATGAAGCGAGTTCAGGCACGCAGCGAGTTGTTCGTGATCGAGAACGATGTGAACCTGCTCCTCTCGCTGTCGCGACATCTTCAATCGACACTGGCTGACGCTTGGGGACTCGACCGCACAGATCGTCTGCGCATCGGCACGGCGTTGGAAGAAGCGCTGCTCAACTCGCTCTATCACGGCAACCTCGGCGTGAAATCGGAACTCAAAGAGATCGATCACGACGAGTTCTACAAGCAGGCCGAAGAACGCAAAGTTGCAGAGCCATGGATGCACCGCCGTGTTCGGGTCACCGCGACGATCACTCCAGACGAAATACAGGTCTCGATTCGTGACGAGGGCAGCGGCTTCGATCCGTCGAAGCTGCCCGATCCGACCGATCCCGAGAATCTCGATCGCCCTTGTGGACGAGGCGTCATGCTGATGAGAGCCTTTATGGACGAGGTCCATTACAACGCGACCGGCAATGAAGTGACGCTCATCCGGCAGCGGATCCGCCCCAGCAAGTGATCTGGCTTCGCTCGTCAGCCAAGTAGCCCGCAACGTCAGCGACTGAGTCCAAGCCCCCTTCGTTCCTCGTCGTCCATTCGCCCCTCGATTCGTTGGTCTCAACCCCCGCGATCCGCACAACCGCGACGACCGTCTCGCTCCCATCGCTCCGGCGATCGCCGCCGATTCGCACCATCAAGTTGCCCGCAGCCCGAGCCGATAAGAGACTCGTCTTAAGAACTGCCGCGAGGAACGAACGATGTTGCGCTCAGCTTGTTTTGCCGCCGGACTGTTCCTCGGACTGTGGGGCGTCTCGTTCTTGGCCATCGACAAACTGGTCATGCACGAACCCGAAGAACGAGACCCCGGTATCCGTGGGATGCTCGCCAAACAGGTCGTGGGACGTGAGTCTCGCCCGGTCATCGATCCCCCGGAATGGGCCGCCTTCACACTGCTCTCCATCGGGTCCGTCACGATGCTCTATGCCGTGGCGATCCCCAAACACAACTGATGACCCGCGTGAGTGACTCGGTCAGAAGACGACCGGCAGGAAATGGTTTACCAACCCGAAGCGTGAGCGAGGGAGTCGCTCACAGGACTCCCTCGCACACGCTTTTAGAAGTTGCGCTATTCCTGATTTCGCCCCAAGGGGGCCTCGGAGATCAGCCCAGGGCCAGCGCAGCCCAAGCGAGCGCCGCCCTGGGTTTGTTGGC
>JAYTXB010000069.1:0-3266 GCA_043743205.1 Schlesneria sp. | reverse complement strand
GTAGGATGGGCACTCTTGCCCGTCCGGATTTCTGTCTTCCAGCCTGACGGGCAAGAGTGCCCATCCTACATCGCGGTACGACAATTCCTGCCGCTCGCCTTATACCTCACGCGGTCACGAGTGAGACCTTGGCGAGCCGCACGCCGTAAGGCTGCGGGTTCTTCATCGTTGCCGGAAACCCGTGGCCTGACGGCACACGGCTCGCCTTGAACCTCGGATTGGTGCCCACGCGGCCGACAGCCTGTTAAATGAAGGAACAACTCAACATCTCTCAGAACGCCGCGCGGAGGATCTCCAACAGATCGGCCTCTGTCGGGCGGCGCGGGTTGAGCAGCATCAGGCGTTTGATCGAGAACGACTTCGCGGCGAACGTCGGTAGTTGTTCGAGTGTTCCGCCGAGATCGCGGATGCGTTGCGGGATGCCGATCGCCACGCTCAACCGCTTCACGGCAACCACGGCTTGAGCGGCGGCCGCTTCGTCCGAGAGACCGCTCGTCTCCTCACCCAACAGCCGCGCGATCCGTGCGAACTCGGGCAACCGCGTGCTGAGGTTGAACTGCATCACGTGCGGCAGCAGCAGACCGTTGCCCGCTCCGTGTGAGACATGCAGCGCACCGCCGAGCGGATACTCGAGAGCATGGACCGCCGCGACGGCATTGTTCGAGAAGGCCAGCCCGGCCATCGTCGCCGCCAACGCCATCCCTTCGCGCGCGGCGAGATTGTTCGGTTCGTTGACCGCCGTTACGAGATGCAGCCCGATCAACTCGATCGCCTTTTCGGCCAAGCAATCTCCGATCGGCTGCTTCCCCTCATAAGGAAACGGCTCGTCGGCGGAGACTTCCAACTCGTTGAAGTGCGTGGCGGTCATCGCTTCGATCGCGTGCGTCAGCGCGTCGATCCCGCTGTCGGCCGTCGGTCGTGGCGGACAGGTCAGCGTGAGTTGCGGATCGACCACGGCCAACGCCGGTCGCAAGTAGTGGCTGAGCGTACTCACCTTCATCTGGTTCTCGGTGTCGGTGAGGACCGCCGCATGCGAGACCTCGCTGCCCGTTCCCGCCGTTGTCGGCAAACAGACCAGCGGCAGCACCGGGCCGGGAACGTTTCCGTACCCGAAATAGTCGCGCATCGTGCCGCCATGTGTGAGCAGCGCCGCGACGATCTTCGCAACATCCATGTTGCTGCCGCCTCCCACCGCCACGATCACATCCGGACTAACAATCTTGGCGAGCGCGAACGCGGCCTCGGCGATGGCACATGCTGGCTCGGGCTGACCGCCGTCGAAGAGGCTCACATCGAGACCTGCAGCACGCAGCGGGGCTTCCACCTGCGCGACGACTCCCGCACGGATCAGCATCGCGTCGGTCACGATCAGCACGCGAGACGGCTTCCAAGGACGCAGGAACTCGCCAAGTCGCGTGACCGATCCCGACCCAAACACCACTCGACCCGCCGAATGAAAGTTCCAAAAGTGACGACGAGGATTCATCGCGATGTGAACTCCAGAGTGTGAGAGGTGTACGAGTGAAAGCTCACGAATTGCAGGCACGAACGACCCGGCGAATGGACGCCAGTCACTTGAGACCCGCGTTCGGGATCGGCTCGAACTGCGCGACCAATCGCTCGATCGCCTCGTGAGGATTCATGTTGAACAGTGCCTTGCCGCCGGTTCCCCACGATCCATTTTGAAAGTGGAATACCGCGACGGCGTCACGCACAGTACTCACCGCCGCCACGTCTTCCATGTCACCCCCCTCGATCGCCTCGAAGTGGATGTTGATCCCGGCAAACGCGGTCAGTAGTTGAGACTGCCGATCTCTGGCAAACGTGACGGCCTCGAGCCAATCGCAGTCGAGCCATTTCAGCCCGCGTGGCTTACCGATCGCGCGAGCCCTCTCCAGAAACGTGATCTGCAACTGTGCCCGCTGCTGCTGAAACAGCTTCGCCGCCTGCTGAGCCTCTCGCCGCTGCCACCTCTGCGCGAGCGGCACAGCGCCCACTGCCACGATCCCCAATACCGCCACGACAATCCCAATTGCGAGCCACCACCACATCATTCATCCCTTCACGGATCGTCGCCACCACCCACCGTTATCCCGTCGCCTACTGTAGTCCCATCGCTCTTCCAACGGGACTACGGGCCATAACTTCTGTCACTTCAGCGACTGCCGTGGGTTTTCCGAACGGGATGAGAAGGAGGTGATTTTCGTAACTCGTTGCAAGGTAGGCTTGTGCGCCTCGGAAAAGTCCCAATCAGCGACAAACAACGCTTGGCCGAGCCTGCCGAGTACTTTTCCGTGCCGCTCAAGCGTCGTGCGTCACTGCCCAGTACTTGTCCGTGCCGCTTGAGCGTCGTGCGTCTCTGCCGAGTACTTTTCCGTGCCACTCAAGCGTCATGCGTCACTGCCCAGCACTTTTCCATGCAGCCCAAGCGTCGTGCGTCACTGCTGAGTACTTTTCCGTGCCGCCCAACTCTCGCGGGAGTCTGCCGAGAACCCACCAGACCCAGCCAACCCTCGCGCGTCGCGTGGAAGCGGTGGTTGATTGGAATGCCGATCCGGTGCCCGCAGTGCTTCACGCCACGTCGCGGCTGTCGAGCAGCTCTTCGATGACGCGCACCAGTTCGGGGTATTGGAACGGCTTCTCCAAGAATCGTTCGCGAGGGTTGGCGATCGCGGGACGATGCGTGCCGAGCAGGATACGCGGCGCGGTCTGCCACGTTGAGGCCGCCAGTGGCGTCGCCGATTCACTCTCACCGTCGAGGTCGATCACGACAACTGCAGGATGCGATGACGAGACCGCTTGAGACGCCTGACGCTGGCTGCGGTGGCGACCTACGGAAGTGCCACGCGGTTCGAGGACCGCCCTGAGAACCGTTTCGGTGTCCGATGATTCGTCGATGACGAGCACGCGCGGAGATGAGGTCACTCGGCCATCCTTGGCTTGCGGGGGGCGAGCGATCTGAGTGACAGACCGCCCTCAATGTGACGAGCCGATCCTTCGGTTCGCCGGTGGGGGCGGGACTTTAGTGAGAAGGGAAAAACGTGTCAAAAGCAAGTTTGCAGCGACGGCACCGCTCAGCAGGAGCGGGTCTGCAGATACTGCTCCGCAAGGTGCCAGCGGTTAACAGTCCGTTGAAAAGGAGGATTTGCAGTAACCCGCAGCGTGAGTTTAGAAGTTGCGCTATTCCTGATTTCGCCCCAAGGGGGCCTCGGAGATCAGCCCAGGGCCAGCGCAGCCCAAGCGAGCGCCGCCCTGGGTTTGTTGGC
>JAYTXB010000068.1:0-6669 GCA_043743205.1 Schlesneria sp. | reverse complement strand
TGGGGCGTGTTGCCTCAAGAGAATAGGGAAGACGGTTTGAATCCGTCGCGGTCCCGCCGCTGTATCCGGGGACGAACGCCGCACACGCCACTGAGATCGGATTCTTGGGAAGGCGCGGTTAGTAGAGTGATCCGGGAGCCAGAAGACCTGCCCAGAAGTCGATCCATTTTGCCTGCGGAACTCGCTTCGGACGAGACGCGGTGGTCTGACTGCGCCCGGTTGCTATTCCCCTGTGAGTGATCTCGCGATCGAGGTCTTGACTGAGGTTTTGTGCGCCCGGTGCTGAAGGCGGCTGCGTCGAGTGCGGCGGCTCCGTAGGTCGGTCTCCTCAACACTATGAGGCAGGCCGGACATCGACAACGGAGAATTGTCATGAGACGAGTTACTTCACGTTCACGCTCCCCGCACGCGCTGTTGACCAACGGCCAGCCAAACGCTCCGCACTCTCGGAAACGCGGCTTCACGTTGATCGAACTACTGGTGGTGATTGCCATCATCGCCGTGTTGATCGCGCTGCTCTTGCCCGCAGTCCAACAGGCCCGCGAATCGGCGCGGAAGACCCAGTGCAAGAACAACCTCAAACAGTTGGCGTTGGCTCTGCACAACTACTCCGACACCTACGCCGGAGTGCTGATGTGCTATCGGATAGATGATTCAAAGTTCATCGCCAATGCCGCCGCGTATCCTTCGGTTGGTCAGGCACGATTCTGGTTCGGCAATGTCAATTACGACGAGCCTGTCACGTCGAAGCAATTGGACTTCAGCCAAGGGCCGCTCGCGCCTTACATGGAGACCAACCGCGCCGCCTTCCAATGCCCGGACTTCAGTGAGGCGCAGGTCGATACGGTGCGCTTCGGCAAGATGGCGAGCGGCTATGGCTTCAACGGTCGCTATCTCGGATATGGCATCAAGTACGATTACTCGTCGTGGCCCAGCGTCACCTCGAAGGCCGACTTCCAACGCATGGCCGACGTGACACAGATGACGAACACGGTTGTCTTCGCCGACAGTGCTCAAGCCGACTTCGCGCTCAAGTTCCAAGAGACTTGGTTGATCGAGCCGCCAAGTCAGAACTATCCGACGACTCACTTCCGTCACACGGAAACCGCCAACGTCGCATTCATGGACGGGCACGTTGAGTCGCGTCCGAGGCACTTCAAGATCGACGTTCCCGGCGTGAACTATATGAGCGCTTCGCAAGCGGGACGGATCGAAGAAAAACGCCTCGGCTATGTCAGCGACGGGAACCTCGGCGATCCCGCCAAGCAGGACGAAGTCTACGACCGCCAGTGATGCCCATCTTTGCTCTCGTTCCCAAGTTCCAGCTTGGGAACGGGGGTGTTTGAAGCTCCAGCTTCGCGAGGGTCCGGGGGGACTCGAAGCAGGAGCTTCGAGAGCTGGTTTTCAAGCAGGAGCTAGGGAACCAGAGCGAAGCCGAGCGTCTCCAGAGCAACAACTTCAACTTCCACTCAGAAAGTTCATCGATCATGCGCGACTATCGCGTTTGGATTTCGCTAGCCGGCCTGCTTCTGGCGGGCCGCATGTTGTACCCAGCCCTCGCGGGAGACCGGACTTCACCGGTACGCGATGAAGAACTGCAAGAGATCGTCTACGTCTGCCGCGACTCGGGCGAGACGTTTGTGCTGCGAGCCAAAGCCTCACCGGAAAAGCATCCGACAACCGGACGCCTCACGCTGATGCCCGGCTTGTACTGCGAGCAGTGCCGCGTCTGGAGAGCCTCACCGCCACTGGATGTCTTGCAGCAAAGCCCTTCCGCGCGGCTCTGCCCCAAGACTCGCACGCTCATGACTGTAGACGGGCCGCGCCCGAACAAGAACTGACCTGCACGAGAAGTCCCGAGTGAGTCTCGACCCGCGCTCACTCGGGCGTCGTCGGCGGTGACTCCCAGCGCGCGGCTTGATAACGCGGTTGGTCCAAGAGGTCCAGTACGTCGGAGAGGAACGGAAATTTCATCTCGTCCAAGTTCTCCTTGAGATAGAGCTGCGAGAAATAGGCCTCGCGATCGGCCAACGCTTTTGCACCGTGGCCAGTGAGTTTGTCGAGGTGTCGGTTGTTTGCCGTCAGGAGCGCGTCGAGGGCTTGGCGTCGAGGAGTGATCGTGTCGTTGATGGCCGCTTGCAGTAGTTCGTCAGTGATTTGACTCGGCTTGTCGAAAGTCCGCTCAATCTTCTTAATTTTCTGCACGAGATGCTCCGCCAACAGCACGACTCGAAGATGCCCGGAAATCGCGACGTGTTCGAGTTCGTGTTGAGCCAGCGGGACATCCCACACGCGTGCCGTGTCGAGCCGTTTGGGCAACTGAATCAGATGCCGCACTGCGAACTCAATCTTTGTGAAGTGAGGGGTGATCGTGACGAGGGACTTCTTCTTGGAGTTCCTTGTGGTCTCGCGCGAGTCGTATTCGTAAGTAAAACGATGGTCGAGATCGAAATTGTACGTCGTCCAGCCCGGGAGCTTCTGCGGTTGTTTGGCAGGGTCGTAGAACTCAATCTTCGTCAGCCCGCGATCAAACACGGGCTTGATCCATGCGGGCGGCACCGCTCCGTCAGTGGGTTCGGCTGCCGAAACTCGCATCGCCGCGAGTAAACATCGCAGGAGCAAGCCTAAGAAAACGAGGTTGGATTGTCGCTGAGTCATGCGCATGGCCTTTGCCTCATCAAGCTTGGGTTGGACCAGCCAAACGCGAGACCGTTAGAGCCAACGAATTCTGGTGGTCCAGCACATCGCTGATCCCACATCTACCTTACACGGTTACAACTGAGGCCATTGGGGCCGCGAGAGGTATGACGGTCAAAGCCGATTCAGAAATCGTCGGTCGCGTCGCGTTCCCCTTAAGAAAGTTCGTGAGGGCTGTTGAGGTTGCAAACGAGGATCGGTAAGAGAATCCAAGGGAGAGAACGGAAATCATACTGCGGACTGCTGTTCAACAGTCAGTACCATGCGCGAGATCGTTGTAGTCGCTAGCGGCCTGATAAACGGAGCGAACAGCACCACGAAAAAACTTCTCATCGTTAGCGACGCATGGGGCCGAGTAAGTTCGAGGATTGGTGCCACCGACGATCACTATAGGCAAGGGGTCGAGTTGGCGAGAGGCATGGTCGGAATGGCTGGCAAGCTGCCGAATTGTTGACAGGCCGAAGTTGAACTTTTACGTTTGGGCTGGCTGACAGAGTCATCGGTACAAGTCTGCTCGTTGCCGTCGATTGAGATGACCAGACTCAAGCATTTCGTCGTCGTGCGGTTCCGAACGTTCGGCCGAATTCACAGGTGGTCGAAGTCCCCGTCGACCAATCATTATCGTGTCAAAAGTTCCGAACGTTCTGGGGTACTCTGATTGTGTCGCAAAGTCGTGACTGGAAACCCGTCTGTCGGGTGGCAAAAGCCGGAATCGGCGTGTAGTGTGAGCGACTTCGATCCCCTAAGCCGAGTCCACGTCTGTCGTGAACGTCGGTGTGAACGTCGGATCGCACATCTTTTCCATGCCTTGGAACCTCAGCCACAACACGGATTCGTGACAAAAAGGGATGGCCCCGTGCAAGACACGAGCGTGATTGTGAAGCAGGCACTTCGGTGTCGAACTGTATCTCCGAGTTGGTTCTGCGGCGCGTTGTTCGCCGTTTGTTGGGCTCTCGTCCCGACCGACGCAACTTTCGGGCAGGCTGGGAAAAGCAAACCCAAGGCCACCGCGACTCCCGGCACGAAAGCCGCTGCTCCGAAAGGTCCGGCGGCAGCTCTCGTGATCGACTCGGAAGCGCTGCCGCTGGACTTCATTCCACCCAAGGAACGGAATCCGCTGCTTGACCTCGACATGCCGATCGCTCTGCCGGACGAGTTGGACAAACTGAAAAAGGAGGATGGCAAGTTCCAGCAAGTCCTGAACAAGGGGCTTTCGGACGATGCCAGTAAGGCCGCGATCAAAGCGGGCATTCGGTATCGTCTCGCGCAGATGACTCTGAAAGACAACCTGCAGCCCGAGAACGCGAAGAAGCAGCCGTACTTCGTCACCACGCTGAGGAACACGCTGCGTCGTGATTTGAATGGAGCCGGTTCTGCTGCCAAAGAGTTGAAGCCAGCGGCGCTCCTTGAGTTTCGCCGCAATCTGATGTTGGAGTTCGTCAAGCAGGCAGCGCCCCTCTTGGATAACAACCTCCAAGTCCGGATCCAGATCGTCGTGTTGATGAATGAATTGGAGTTGGTCGTTGGCGATCCATCAAAAGGGATCGCGACGGAAGCGTTCACGCCGGTGTATGAGATTCTGATCAAGGCCATTCTGGACCCGACGCAAGATGTCTCGGTGAAACTTGTGGCGACCAATGGATTGATCCGAATTCTGAAAATCGGGACCCCCAACGTCAACGAGCGAACCAAGATTGCCGAGGCCGTGATTTCCGAACTCGTCGCCGTGAAAACCGCTAATCGGCCCACCGACCAATGGTACGAGTTGCGTCTCGTCGGAGCTTTGGGTTCCGCAGCCCTCGATCAACTGAAGCAGCCCATCGTGGTGACTGGCCTGAAGAACGTTGTCAGCGATCCGACGCGATCATGGTCTGTTCGGACTGAAGCGGCCAAGGCTCTAGGTCGAGTCCCACTTCCGCCTGCTTCCAATCCTCCGTCAGTCGTATTTGCTGTGAGTGAAATGGCGCTGCAACTTGCCAAGGCCGCTCAACAGGCGCCCGCCGACCCGCAATGGAAGTCCGCCTTCTGGAAGACCTATCTCGCGTTTTGGCCAGTGGATGCCAATGAGAAAGACATCACCAAGGCGGTGAAAGCAGGTTTGTTAAACAACCCCGTGGTCGGCGGTGGCGCTAAGATCGCCAGTCCCCTCGTGACCCCCCTTTGTGCCACGATCCTGAAGGGCGGGCGTCTGACGGCAGCTCAGTTGGCTGCATTGGAAACGTGGGTCACAGCCAACGCGCCGGGTGCCGCAGCACCTCAACCCAAGCCGTAACTCAGCGTTTAGCGCGCGAGTTCACCTGCCAATCATGGTGCCAACGCAATCAGCGCACGGATCGGCAGACTGAGTTGATCTGACCAGTCTCTCGCTCGGCCAGCGAGCGACGTGGGCTGCGTAAATTGCATCGTTGCTGAGGCTCCAGTACGATCCCCCCTCGCCCGGCCCGTCTTGAGGCTGATTTGTGCCGCTCTGAACGGACACCGCTCAACTGGAGAGGTATCCCGCAGAATGCGAGCCAAACATCTTTCCTCTGCACTGTTCGCAGTGGGCTGTGGCTTCAGTGATCCCGATCCCATGTCAAATTTGGAGTGAGTATGCGCCGTTTGTATTTCAGCCTGACTGCCGCCTCGTTGATGCTGAGCCTCGGTGTGATCGGCTTTGGCCAGGACGCCGAGAAAAAGGAAGACAAGCCTGCGGAGAAGCCCGCCGCCAAGGCTGAAGAGAAGCCTGCTGAAAAGCCCGTCGAGAAAAAAGAAGAGAAGCCTGCCGAACAACCCGCTGGCCCGAAGACGCCCGAGTATGTCAATCACCTCGACAATCCTTCGGGGGTCTGCGTTCATCCGACGACTGGCCACGTCTTTATCACGTCTCGACAAGGTGTCTTCCGGTTGGTGATTGAGCCGGGCAAAGCCAAGAAGATTTACCTCGAAGTCGAAGGTTTCCCGACTGACATCTACGGCAAAGGACCGAAGTACAACGTCGGCCCGCTTGGCTGCACGCTCTGGGGCACCGATCGCTTGGTCGTCCCCGATGGTAGCCGCCCCGATGGCGAAGAAGTCGTGCGCGTCTACAAGATTGAGGACGCTCTCCCCGCCAAGGCTCGCAAAGAAGCCGAAGCCGAATTCACGCTCGGTCCGATCAAGGGAACCGCTGAAGGAGCCAAGGGCGAAGGGAACTATTACCAGGCTGTCGTCTGGAACGATGCGATCTACGTCACCTCGAACGGCGATGACACCAAGGGTTGGGTCGTGGCCTCGAAGATTGTCGATGGCAAGCCGGGCGAACTGACGGGAATCATCGCCACGAAGGAAGCGACTCAAGTTGACGCTCCGGTCGCGATCACGGTCAGCCCGGACAAGTCTCAACTGGTGATCGGCCAGATGGGTGAAGTGAATGTCCCCGGCGATTCGCTCCTCACGATGTACGACAAGGAAGGCAAGCTGCTCAAGAGCTACAAGACCGGACTGAATGACATCACCGGTCTCGCCTACAGCCCGAGCGGCAAGCTCTACGCCACCGATTTCGCGTGGGCCGAAGAGATCAAAATGAATGGCGGCTTGTTTGAACTGACGATCGAAGGTGATGAAGTCAAGACGAAGAAGATCGTCAGCCTCGACCGCCCGACCTCACTGGCCTTCGATAAAGAAGGTGGCCTCTACATCACCGTGTTCGGCAGCGGCAAAGACACCGGCGACAAACCCAACGGTAGTCTGATCCGACTCGAACCGGGCCTCTGATTTTGCGGGAGGCATCACGCCCCCTTGCGATCATCTCCGCTCAAACCACGGCCCAACTGCCACTGCAGTCGGGCCGTGGTCGTTTGTGAACCGGGCGTGGTCACGCAGTCCTGAGTGGCACATTTCCGAGCGAGCGGACTTATACGGATCGCAAGAAATATCTGCGCGGCAACACCAGCCAAGACTTCCGAAGTCTCAAAGACTTCGGAAGTCTGTCGAGCGCGGTTTTCATTTGGG
>JAYTXB010000067.1:0-9896 GCA_043743205.1 Schlesneria sp. | reverse complement strand
CGTTTATGTCGATGGTGATTTGAAGCACGAGCGCAAGGGCATCGGCCGCGACGATGGCGGCAGCGCGGTGGAAGTGCCGCTTCCGGTGACGGCTCAATTCCTGACGTTGATGGCGACCGACGGCGGCAATGGAATTGGACACGATCAGATTTGCTTCGCCGATGCGTGGCTGCTTCCCGCGCAACCCGCTGTGATGACGGACACCGACAAAACCGAACTGGCTCGCCTGCAAAGTCGTCGAGTGGACGTCGAGCAACGGATCGCGTCGATCCCTGCGGCCGCGCGAGTGTATGGCGTTGTCGCGGAGACCCCACCGCTGGTCAAAGTCCTGTCGCGCGGCAACCCGGAACAACCGGCGGAGGAAGTCGCGCCCGCCGCGTTGGCTTGTCTCGTCGAATTGCCAGCGGAACTCGGCACGTCTCAGGCGACGGATGGCGACCGGCGGAAAGCGTTCGCGAACTGGGTGACATCTCCCAAGAACCCACTCACGCGGCGGGTCGTCGTGAACCGGCTGTGGCATCACCACCTTGGGACCGGACTGGTGGAAACGCCGAGTGACTTCGGTCTCGGTGGCGGTCGGCCATCGCATCCCGAACTGCTCGATTGGCTGGCGGAGGAACTGCTCACGCGACAGTGGTCGCTCAAGTCGATGCACCGCTTGATCTGCACCAGCGCGACGTATCGCCAGCAGTCGTCGTCGGCCAGCGGAGCGAATGTTTTGCGTGGTCGTGACCTCGACGCAGGGAACCGTTTGCTATGGCGAATGGCTCCTCGACGACTCGATGCGGAGTCGCTGCGAGACGCTGCGAGACGCGGTGCTCATGGTCAGCGGCAAGCTCAACGGTCAAATGTTCGGCCCCGGCTATCGCGACTTCGAGTATCAGGAAGAGTACGCGCCGGTCTATCGGTACATCACGGCGGACTCACCCGAACTCTGGCGGCGGAGCGTCTATCGCTTCGCCGTGCGAACGACCACTCACCCGTTTCTGACGACGCTCGATTGCCCCAGCCCGGCGAATCTCGTCCCATCTCGCAGCGTCACGACCACCGCGCTGCAATCGCTGGCGTTGCTCAACAACGACTTCATGCTGCGACAGAGCGAGTACTTCGCGCGACGAGTCGTGGATGAAGTGGAAATCGCTGGCGACGCGAAGTCAGATCGTACCGGTGACGCGTCAGCGGACATTGCCTCACAGGTGACACGCGCGTTCCAACTCGCTTTCGGTCGGACGCCGACTCGGCTCGAGGCGACCGCCGCACAAGCGCTCGTCGAATCGCGCGGACTGGCAGTGCTCTGCCGAATGCTGCTGAACGCGAATGAGTTCGCGTATGTAGACTGACGGAAGCGATGCCGCCGGCATTGCTGGCAACCCATGGAACGACGTGACCTGCCGAGTCGTCGACAAGGTCGCCGTGTCGCTCGGCGACACGTAACGCGTCGTGGCTTGAGCATTCAAACAACAGGGGGCTGACTGGTGCTTCACGACGCAGTCTACTGGATAAACCGTTGACACCTACGGCTTATCCAGTAGACTGCGTCGCGATTGGAGTTTGAACTTCAGTGAGGGAGATGAAACATGGCTCGACCGACGCAGGCTCATCCGACGCAGGGTGAGTTGGAATTGTTGCAAATTCTGTGGGAGCGCGGTCCCTCGACAGTGAGGGAAGTACTGGAAGTTCTCACGAATGAGCGGGCCTATACGTCCGTAATGAGTCTCTTGAACGTGATGTTCGAGAAGGGACTGGTCACGCGCGAGGTCGAGGGGCGTGCGTTTCGTTACACCGCGACTCACGAGTCCGAACAAACCGAGGGGAACATCCTCGGCGACCTGCTTCATCGAGTCTTCTCGGGATCGCCCACCGCGCTGGTCGCGCGGCTGTTGGAGCAGGCTCAGCCGTCGGAAGCGGAACTCGATGAGATTCGGAAACTCATCACACAGCACAAACGTCAGATGAAGTGACGATGGCCGTTAATGCACGGCCCTGTTCACACTCTCGTTCAATGGTTTTGTTGGGGAGCGTTCCATGACTTGGATTCCCGATTCGATTCAGACGCGGCTGGTGTTGGTACTCGCTCACTTCCTGTGGCAGGGAACGTTGATCGCCGCGTTGCTGGCGAGTGGCATCGCGCTGCTGCGGGTTCGTCGAGCGAAGGTTCAGTACGCCGCCAGCCTCTGCGCGTTCGTACTGATGGCGGTGTCGCCCGTCGTGACGTGGTTCGTGTTGCCGGAGTCGGCAGCGAGGCCGTCCGTGCGTGAGGCGACTCAGGTTCGCCCCGCCTGGCCCGAGATCGTCTCTGCTCCACAGATCGAAGTCCGTGACAGGGCCTTGATGACGGAGGCTTGGTCTCCGCCAGCGATGATCGCTTTGGGTCAGCTTGTCGAAACATCACCGCCACCCGTGCTGGCCCACGGTGTGGAGTTTGAGTCCAAGCCTGAATCGATCCCGCCGCCGCGCAGTGGTGAGGCTTCGCTGACGGAGAGTGTTGCGACAGCGGGGGCAGCATGGTGGCGGTGGGTGGAACCGTGGATCGTGTTCACGTGGCTGTGCGGTGTGATCCTGTTCAGTCTGCGGCTGATGATCGCGGCGGTGGCGACATGGCGTTGGCGGGCGCAGGTCGAGCCGTTGCCGGGGTCGCTCGTCATGCTGGTCGATCAATTGTGCGGGCTGCTCGGGATGCGAGTCCCTCGCGTGGGGTTGAGTCCTCGCGTGACCGAGGCCGTCGCGATGGGACTGTTCCGTCCGCTGATCCTGCTTCCCGTCGCATGGGCTACGTCGCTGCCGCCCGACATGATCGAAGCGGTCCTCGCGCATGAGTTGGCTCACATCCGGCGGTACGACTTGTGGGTGAACCTGATGCAGCGCGTCGTCGAGACGCTCATCTTCTATCACCCGGCGGTCTGGTGGTTGTCGGGACGATTGCGACAAGAGCGCGAGTTGTGCTGCGACGAACTGGCGGTGGCGACGACTCGCGATGACGTGCGCTATGCCGAGACGCTCGAACACATCGGCCGCATGAGCCTCGCGTCCACACGTCACACGCTGGCGGTCTCGATGGGTGGACCCAAGCACGCGCTGCTCGAACGCGTCCGCCACGTTCTCAAGCTTGGCTCGCCCGACGACTCGCGCGGAGGGTCACTCGCCGCCGCGATGCTGCTCATTCTGGGAGTCCTCTGCGGATCGCTGTTCTACTCGCGGACGATGCTCGCCGGAAATGATTGGTCTTCGAAACGAGTGCAAACAAGCTGGCTCGGCCAGGACCGGCATCACGCTTTCTTCGTCCACAACGGCAAGTCGGTCGCCTTCATCGTGGCGCGGCTCGATCCACCGGGAAGCGACTCCAACTCCGGCGACATCCAAATCACCGGCACGAAGCGCGGCGGATTGTTCACGCACAGGAACTTCACCATCCGCCATGAACTCACCAACAGGAGCGAGCCTCCCGACCGCGTGACGATCAACGGCAAATCGTTCTCACTCTGCGAAGGCCGAGTCCTCGTGATGGGTGACAAGTACACCGTGACTCAGCTTCCCATTCACGAACTGGAAATGGTGACGGAAGACAACTTGAAATCGTTCGTTCAGAACGCGGTTGCTCAAATGGAGCAGAAGTTGAAAGGGGACGAATTACCCGCTGAAGTCGCACCAGCGGAACCAAAGTCGCCCATCGCTGACGCTCGTCCACCGACGTTTGTTGAAGCGGCGGGTCATTATCGCGGTCGAGTCGTGGCGAGCGATGGCTCGCCGCTGCCTGCCGATCTGAAGTTGTTCCGTCGCGTGAGCGGTGAGGCCACGACCGAGACCTCGGTCTCCCGTGACGGCACGTTCTCGTTCGATGCGGCTTCTCAGAGCGGAAGCGTTCGGTTCGCGATCAAGTCCGACGGCTATGCCCCCTTCGATTCCGATTGGGTGAAGCTCGATAGCACTCTCACACTGACACTCTCGCGCGGCGCGGCGATTACGTTGCGCATGAAGGTTGCCGACGGAGCCGGTCCGTTGTCGGGCAAGGTTCGATTGATCGTTCCCTGGGACGACGACGATGAACAGGGCGAGTTCCCCGTTGATGCGAACGGCATCGTCACCATCGCCCATTGTCCGGAGAAGACCGTCGATCTCGATGTGCGAGTTCCCGGCTATGAGGAACTGCGAATCCATCGACTCGTGCGAGGCGACCTCACGCTGGATGTTCCGCTGATTCCCGCCCAGCCGACCCGCATGAGAATCGTCTCCGTAATAGGCCTGCAACCGATCGCGGGAGCCAAGTTGCGGTTGTTCAGTCGCGTGCGAGCCGGTTCGTTCCTGACGCCGTTTCGCTACTACGGCAACGACGAAATCTGGGGCGAATCGGACGCGAACGGCCTCGTTACGCTGACGACTCTCCGCGCGACCGATCCGGTTCCGACCAACATTCCCGGCGCGGCGAGTTATGCGTTTCGGATCGACGCACCGAACCACGCTCCGCGATATCTCGACGATGTTCAGGCGGGAGCAGATCTCGGCTACGTTGCCTTCGCGGAACCGTTGGAGGTTCGTGGCGAGATCGCTCACGAATTGAATGAGCGCGTTTCCCTGCAAGTCCGGCAGCCAACGGTCGCTCAGGGAGGCAGCGATGGTCGTGGTGACTGGATGACAGCCCCGACGGTCGAAGTGGACGGAAAGGCCACGTTCCATTTGACCAATCTCAAGCCGAGGCAGTTCGATCTGTTCATCCTCTATTCCAACGCGGCGGAACCTCAAAACAGTTTGCGTGGCACGATCAAGCAATTGCAGTTCCACGGGATGCTGACGGGAAGCTCGTCCGACTTGAAGATCACTCGCGAATCCGTGACACCGGGCGACAAGAACCTGACATCGCGACGCGGGTCTCTCTTTCCGATCGAAGAGGACCGCAGCAACGTTCCGAACAGGATCGTCGGTCAATTCGTTGCCCAAGTGACAACGATCTCAGATGCTGGCGGAACGGTGATTGCCCAAGAATTGAAGCCGACGTTGCAACCGCTCTTCGTTTGGTCAAACACCGCGCCGGTGCAGCACTCGATGGGATATGTGTCGTGGCGGCTGTTCGTCCTTCAGGACGGAACGGTCTTCATTCCCGGCGACATGAACCGCGAAGCCGGAACACTCCACAAGCTGTCCGCCGCCGAGTTGCAGGAGTTGAAAGACCTGCTCGAAAAACATCGCGAAATGTTCGGCAGGCAGGTTCCCAAAGAGTTGCCTCAGTTCGCTGATTGGCGGCACGGGCACGAGTCTCTGCTCTACACGAAGGATGGTGTCACGAAGACCTTTGTCAACTGGCAGGGATTGGATGAGGTGCCGATCGTGGGTGAGTTCAATCCCACCGGATCACATCAGGCCATCACCGAGTACATCACGCGCTTGATGTCCGACGTGGCATGTGGCGGTCGCAAGGAGCGGACGCGATTCCACGAATTGGCCAACAAGGCGCTGGCCGTCGTTCTGCCCAAGGCCACGCCGTTCGATGACGCTGACTGGACCAATGCGACGATCCAGAGTGACGGCACGAAGACGATCCGGTTTGCTGACACCAAAGAACGAACCGAAGTCACGCTCATCCAGCCCTCGTTCGGACCGGTCTATGTCGAGCGTGTCGAACACCAAGGCAAGGGAATCGCGTTCGACCCCAAGTCGATCAGCGGTCTCAGTGCGACTGGCGAGCGAAGCCCCTCGCGATTGGCACCCGATATTCAGCAGATTCGTCGAGCGAAAGCCATTGAGCGAGCGGTTCAGTTTCTGAAGTCACAACAACAGGCCGATGGATCGTGGCCCCAAAAGGGGGCTTCGTTTAAGGAGGGTTCGACGGCGATGGCGGTCGTGGCTCTGTTGCAGTCGGGGTTGAAGGGGGACGATGAAGCGGTCGCGAAGGGGTTGGATGTTCTGCGGAAGTGCGAAGACCGAGTCATCTACATCGTCGCGTTGCAGACGATGGCTTTCTGTGCCGGGTCGCCCGAGCGGGATGCGGAACTGATTCGCCGCAACGTCGCGCACATCGAAGCGGCTCAGGTCACGACGGGGCAACATGTCGGCGGATGGAGCTATCGAAAGACGGCGGAGATCAGTGGGGCCGATGGTTCGTGTACTCGGTTCGCTTTGCTTGGGTTGGACGCTGCGAAGCGGGCCGGATTCCACGTCCAATCGGAAACGTGGGACCGCGCGGCGAAGTACTGGCTCTCGTCGCAACAGGGCAACGGGGGCTGGGGCTATTCAGTCGGTGGTCTCAACCCAACGCCAACCATGACTCTGGCAGGGCTGGCGGGTCTGGCAACAACTCATCGTTATCTCCCCAAGGACGATCAGGCAGTCGTGCGAGAGGCGGCGATGAAGAAGTCGCTTGAGGAAATCGTGCGAACGATTAAATCACCTGACAAGCCGCATCAGTTCTACTATCTCCACGCTTTGGAACGAGCCGGTCATCTGACTAAGACCGAACGCTTCGGCGACCTCGACTGGAAGAGCGTCCTTGCGGAGCGGTTGTTGACCAGCCAACACCGAGACGGTTGGTGGAAAGGTTCCAACCACGCGGATTCGGACCCGATCGTCGCGACCAGTTTTGCACTCATGTTCTTGTCGGGGCAGCCGGAGGCTGCCGCAGCAAACAACGCGAATGTTCCGCCGGTACTTTCGAGTCGAACAATAGAAAGCACTGGCGAGCGAAGCCCCTCGCCAGCGGCACTCGGCGTCGGCAAGCTGGTGGATCGAAACTTCATCGAGCAGTACGGGGAGGCCTTCGATGCCGGCAAAGACACGCCAGCGAAGCCCGGTCAAACGGGTCACGGTGTGGTGCTGTCGGTACGAGGCCACGTGCTGATCGACGGGGCGATCCCGGATGTGCCGCCGCTGAAGGTGAAGGTTGGGTTGATGCTCGTCAATCCTCGCAACGACGAGGACGAGCGGAAGAATGCCGAGCGCGAGAAGGCGGCGGTTGCGGTCGAGATTCCCGATGACTCGTTGGTCATCAGCAAGGAAGGTGGCCTCGCGAACGTGGCGATCTATTTGAAGAAGGCTCCCGCCAATTGGAAACCCTCCGATCCGCCAAGTGAACCGATCGAACTCCGCGCCGCCGACAATTGCTTTCTGCCTCGCATGTCGCTGTTGCGAGTTGGCCAATCGTTGCGGTTGAACAACATGAAACACGAAGCTCAAGATTTTAGGTCCGCACCGATCCGTTCCAACCTATTCCACTTGATAGTTGATCGCGACTTGCAGCGTTTGATCGACAAGCCGTTCACCATCTCAGAGACACTTCCCACTGAAGTGAAGTCCAACATCCATTGGTGGCAAAAGGCGTACCTGCTCGCCCTTGATCATCCCTTCGCGGCGATCACCGACGCCGACGGTCGCTTCGAGATTCGTGGCCTGCCGCCCGGCGAACACCATTTCACCGTCTGGCATGAGCGGCGCGGATACCTCAACAAGGACTTGGTCGTTCGCGTTGAAGAGGGCCGGGTGGCTGAGGTCGAACTGAAGTACCCCGCCGAGCAATTGGAACGGCGTGTGAAGCCGTAGTGGTCGGCCACTTTGGATTGATGCGTTGATACTCCGTGCGACTCGCGGCGATTCGCTCAGGCGAGTTGAACATTGGTTCTCCGTGACCAATAATCCCGCCCCGCGAATGACTTCCCGAAATGGTCGTGCCTCCCACCGAGCGAATCCATGCCGAATGCCCTGTCCGAAAATCGTGCCACTTCTCACGTCCCCGATGCCGAGGGGCGGTTTGGGGAGTTCGGGCGCAGGTTTGTCCCTGAGACGCTGATGCACGCTCTCGAAGAACTGACCGTCGCCTACAAGAGCGCGATGCAAGACCCGGAGTTCAATCGTCGGTTGAACGAGATGCTGCGGACCTTTGTCGGTCGACCGAACCCACTCTACTTTGCGGAACGGTTGACTCAGGAAAGCGGTGGTGCCCGCATCTTCTTCAAGCGAGAAGACCTCAATCACACGGGCGCTCACAAGATCAACAACACGATTGGTCAGACCCTGCTGACGCTGCGGATGGGCAAAACCCGCGTGATCGCCGAAACGGGAGCCGGCCAACACGGCGTGGCCACCGCGACGGCCTGTGCTCGGTTCGGGTTGCCGTGCGTCGTCTATATGGGTGAAGAGGACATTCGTCGCCAGAAGTTGAACGTCTTCATCATGCGGACGATGGGTGCGGAAGTGCGTCCGGTGACGAGTGGCTCGCGGACACTGCGCGATGCCATCAACGAGGCCATGCGCGACTGGATGGCTTCCGTCGAGAACACGCACTACATCATTGGCTCGGTCGTCGGTCCGCACCCGTTTCCGATGATCGTGCGCGACTTTCAGGCGGTCATCGGTCGCGAAGCTCGACAGCAATGCCTCGAAACGATCGGTCGCTTGCCTGATGAAGTCGTGGCGTGCGTGGGAGGCGGTTCCAACTCGGCGGGCATGTTCCATCCGTTTGTCGATGACATCGGCGTGGAGCTGACCGGTGTCGAGGCCGGGGGTCGCGGTGACAAAGCGGGTGACCACGCCAGTACACTCAGTTTTGGAGCGAAAGGGGTCCTGCATGGCAGCTACAGCTACGTGCTGCAAGATGAAGACGGCCAAACGATGGATGTCCACTCGATCTCGGCTGGACTCGACTATCCCGGCGTCGGGCCGGAACACAGCTATTGGCACGACACTGGCCGCGTGAAATACGTCAAGGTGCGCGATCAACAAGCGTTGGAGACCGTCGGCAAGGTGGCACGCTTGGAAGGAATTCTGCCCGCGTTGGAGAGTTCTCACGCGATCGCCTATGCGATGGATCAGGCGCGACGACGCAAGCCGGACGAAGTCATAGTCGTCTGTTTGTCGGGGCGCGGCGACAAAGATGTGAACGAAGTGGCCCGCCTGACTGGACAAGTTTTGTAGCGCCGGCATCGCGACACGCACTCATCGATTCCCTTCCCAGAAAGCCTGACCAGTGACTTCAGTCTCCCGCATCGCTCACGCGTTTGCTCAACGCACACATCAGGGGCAACTCGCCTTCATGCCGTTTCTCGCGGCGGGCGATCCCGACATGCCAACGACCGGCCGGTTGATTCGTGAACTGGCTGCGGCGGGAGCGGACCTGATCGAAGTCGGCTTTCCGTACAGCGACCCCATCGCTGACGGGCCGGTGATCCAAAGCTCGTACACCCGGGCACTCAACAAGCATCTGAAGCTGAAGGACATTTTCAGTGGTGTCGCGGTGGTCAGTTCGACGGTGAGTTGTCCGCTGGTCGCGATGGTCTCGTACGCGATCATCTTCCGAACGGGAACCGAAGCGTTCGTGAGGCAGGCGCGCGAGGCAGGCTTCTCGGGGCTGATCGTTCCCGATTTGCCGGGTGACGAAGCAGGTGAGTTCTCGGCGCTCGTCGCGCGTCACGAGATGGACCTCATCCAACTGGTCGCTCCGACAACACCGGTCGATCGCGCCGCGCGGATTCTGAAAAACGCGACCGGCTTCGTGTATTGCATCGCGGTCGCGGGAACGACCGGAGCACGGGCCGAGTTGGCTCCGCAACTGGCAGACATGTTGAAGTCACTGCGCAGCCAGACTTCGCTCCCGCTGGCCGTCGGCTTCGGGATCAGTCGCCCCGAGCAGGTCGATCAACTGCGCGGCCTGGCCGACGGCGTGATTGTGGGTTCCGCGATTGTGCGGCATCTCGAAGCGCTCGCGACCGATTCGACTCCTGCCAACATTGATGCCGTGATGCAGCAGATCGCCGAGTACGCTGGCAGCATCGCGCAGGCCGCTCATCGAGACGTTCGTTGACACGCACGATCGCTTTGGCGAGCGGCAGGAATTGTCGTACCGCGATGTAGGATGGGCACTCTTGCCCGTCAGGCTGGAAGACAGAAATCCGGACGGGCAAGAGTGCCCATCCTAC
>JAYTXB010000066.1:0-10744 GCA_043743205.1 Schlesneria sp. | reverse complement strand
GCGGTTCGCATCATCTTGGCTGAACCACAGTGAGTCGGCTTGAAAGAATCCATTGATCGTGACGGACGGATACTTCGGCTTGGCCGGAGCCGCCGGTGGAGTTCCCGCCGCCGCCTGTAATGCCATCAGCCCCGCATCCGGAAAGTATCCCGGCGCAGGCGGCAAATACTCCGAGTTCGTTCGCTGCACGCGTCCGTTGGCATCGACGGAGTTTGCATCCGATGAGCTTTGATCGCGCGCGTTCGGGTCACTCGCGAACGCGCGCGATCGAACCGGAGGTATCTTGAGACGACTTACTTCAGACTCCAACTCGTCGAGGCGACTGCGGAGTTTGTCGTACTCCATTGCGGGGAGTTCTCCATTCTGAGCATGCACATCAACCGGCACGAAGATCATTACGACAAACAGACACAAGCCGCACCAGTGAGCCGTTGTTTGAATCGATGGGTTTCGCATGAATACTTCCGTGTAAGTTGACATTCCTATATACCTCGCGCGGTCACGAATGAGGCTTTGGCGAGCCGCACGCCTAGAACACATCACTCGTGGCCGCGCGAGGTATAACGGGACTCGTTTGATCTGAGGCTCGTTATGCAATGCCGCCGTGAGCTGCTCATCCTTGAGCTGCTCATCCCGTAAGCTGCTTATTCCAATTGTTGATGTGCAGGTACGCTCGTTTACTCTATCGACTTCTCGGCGCGGTGAAACTATTGAGGCAAGGCTGACTTTTCAAGGGTCAAGCGTCATGTGACTCGTGAGCGCCGCGCGCGGGTGGACTCGATCCCGTCACATTTCAACTGGAAAACAGAGTTTGCTCGCCATCGACTGCCGGTATTGCAACGGCTCGCTCGGAAGACCATCGCCATAAGTTGCCACCTGACAATCGGCACAGACATCGAACTTCGGCAGCATCTGCCAGTAGCACTCAGGTGAAAGCAGCCAGCCAGCTCTGATCGGAGTGGCTGGCCGACGTTGATGTTTCCGAAAGAAGTCTTGAGAGCCGGGTGCCGTGAGACGAATGGCACTTGTTTTAGTTAGCTACAGCCACCAGACCGTGGGAATTCTCGCAGATACTTCTGTTCCCCACGCACTGGCGAACGGGGCTACGGAGTAAAGCATTCGCCAGTGGTCGCATGGTACCGCGCTCACCTCGTTTCGACTTTTGTCGGGAACGCCACCGGTCAACGTTCATCACACTGAGAGTCAATCAGGTGCGCGATCTCGGAGAGAGCCGCTTCGGCATCGTCTCCCGAGGCATGGAGGTCCAAGACCGCTCCGTGCAAAGCACCCAAGATCAATATGCCGAGAATACTTCTCGCATCGGCGAGGATGCTTCCCCGCTTAATTGTCAGCGTCGAATGAAATCGTTGAGTCGCTAGGACGATTTGCTGTGCCGCCCTCAGATGCAGTCCCAGCCGATTCTCAACAGTAACTGTTCTGTGGCATTCGATGCTCGATTTCATAAACTCCATCTCCTTAGAATTCGACGAATCAATCACGGTCGGATTCATGGTGCTGACTTCAGTTCACAAATCCCGATAGTCGTTTCTGTGCCGACTCTGCGCGTTGAAACTTGACCGTCGTCCATCACGCAGAGGCGAACGGTCGTGAATGAGGCGAGTCAGGCTTCGACCAACTTGTCCGGTTCGCTGACCTTGTCTTCACACTCGTAACGGCGACCCCGATTCGATTCGTGCGGCAGTGAGAAGGTATCGCCATGCTTTCGCGAGTGGACATGAGTGGTTGCCGCCGCTGACGATTCTGGTTTGTAGTCTGTTAGCAACGCCGACGCGTGGCCGAGATTGAGGACTCCAATTGCCAGATAGAACAAGCCGAGACTGGCCATGCCCGCGACAGCCATCCACCCCGTGAGAGCGTGATTGATCGCGGCACAGGCGAACGCCCCGATGAAGGCGAGTCCGGCAACAGCGAAGCACATTTTAGAGAGCGAGTTAAAGGTCGCGTGATCGTCGTGGCGGAGATTGTGAGGCATGGCTTTGCTCCTGAAGATGCCTGTTGAGAGGGCATTTGTGAGAGAAATGGAAGTAGAAATGGTCACCCTCGGTCGGTCCTTTCGGTGGGGTTTACGAGACTCGCACCAAACCTTGAGGCAATGGCTCGCAGTGAGGACGCCGACCGCTGTGACGAAGGCTCTCGCCGAAACCTCAGTGCCAGCCGATGGCCAGCAGCAGATAGATCGTCAGCCCTTAAAACACCGCCTTCGGGAATTCGAGATTCACCTTGAAGGTCGGGATCAGCAGTCCCGCATAGAAGAACAGCAGGAGTGGCTTGAACAAGTTGTGTAGCACGCTCATCAAAAACTCATTCAGCATGGCGAGGCATCTTTCGTTTTGGGCGCGGCCACCGGCTTGCGCTGGGGTTGTTGTTGGCGAGATGCCTGCCCCATTGCAGTGGCCATGCCAGCCATGCCTCACCGAAGAGTCTTGACGAAATCGTCAGTGACGCCGATTCGCGCAAGAGCCAAGTGCGAAACTCACAACTCGTGAATGGACAGTGCGTTGTTGAGTCTCGTCGCGGTGAGATCGGTCTGCGCCTATGTTGTGGTCGCCCGAAGTTCGATCTCACTGTGACTGCGCGTGGGTGGCTTGTGGCTAAAGGGTGGCCAGAGACCGTGGCCAGCTCTTGGCCTGCGGCTTTCCGGTTCTGTGCCACCAGCGAGGGAGACTCTGCGACTGACTCAACATCACAACGGCATTGGCCGTGGAGTACATTCGCTCAAGGGTGGTCCGCCCTCGCCTCGGGCCTCAATGCGAGGTCAGTTCAACGCGGCGATACGGCTCGGTATGCTCCCGCACTATGAACCCTCAGTTTGTTTTGAAGATTGCTGCGCCGACGATTGTCATTAGCGGGTTGCTGTTGGCGTTGGGGATCGTGGCCGCGTGGAATGTGCAGCGCCAGCAGATCAACAGCTCGGAGTTGATCGCTCAAGAGGTTCACGGGATGGTCGCCGCGCAAGACCTCTACATCGACATGCGCGAGATTCGGCACCAGCTTCAACAGTTCGGTCGCAGTCATGACGTGCGGCATCTCAATGAGATCCGCAAGCTGCGCGAGTCGGCACCGCAGCACCTCGAACTCGCCAAGACTCTGGCCCGCACACCTTCCGAGCAGGACTCGATCGAAATCGTCGAGGCCGGATGGCGGCAGTTTTCCCAACTGTTCGGAGTGTTTGACGATGGTGAGTCGAGCGTCTCGAAGCTCAGCGATGGTCGCGTCGATGAGTTGCTGTCGGGCATCACCCGCGTGGTCGATCCGGCCAAAGACTATTTGGAACTCAACCGCGATGTCGTCGATCGGACGAACGAAACCAATCGCCACGCGACCGAGCAATCGCGGCAGGCGTTTCTGCTGCTGGGCATCTGCGGCAGCGCGGCCGGTCTGGTCGCAGGGCTGCTCATCGCACGCGGTATCAGTCAGTCCATCGTGCAGCTTGAGGTCAGTGTGCGTGGAGCGGCGGGACGCCTGCAGGATGTCATCGGGCCGGTAAAAATCTCGCGTCGCGGTGGGTTTCGTGAACTCGAAGCGGGCTTGCTCGAGATGGAGAACCACATTGGAACTGTCGTCGAACGCTTACAGCAGCGCGAGTTGGAGGTGCTGCGCAGCGAACAACTGGCAGCCGTGGGGCAGCTCGCGGCGGGGATGGCTCATGAACTGAGAAACCCACTGATGCCGATGAAGATGTTGGTCCAGGCGGCTGTCGAGCGAGACGACGGCACCGGATTGCACGGCCAGCAATTGAAGGTCGTCGAAGAAGAGATCGGCCGGTTGGAGAAGTCGATACAAGACTTTCTCGATTTCGCCCGACCACCGAAGCTCGAAAAGATGTGGCTCGACGCGCGGTCGGCCATCGAACAAACGATGGAACTGGTTTCAGGCCGAGCCGAGCGGCAGCAGATTCAGATTCAATCCGAGATGCCGCAGGAGCCGCTGATGGTCGAAGCCGATGTCGTACAGTTGCGACAGGTGTTGCTCAATCTGCTGCTCAACGCCTTCGATGCGCTGCCTGCGGGGGGCGGCGTTTTTGTCAGCCTCGCCCGCGCGCATCTTCCCACAACCGTTGATTCACAGGCGACAACTCGGGGTCCAATGTGGACCTTGATTTCGATCCGCGATTCCGGAGCGGGACTTTCAATCGACGTACTCGCTCGCATCTTCGAGCCGTTCGTCAGTACGAAGGAAACGGGCACGGGACTCGGTCTGTCCATCTGCCACCGCATCGTCGAAGCGCACGGCGGACGGATCACGGCCGAGAACTCACAGAAAGGTGGAGCGACCTTCTCGATCTACCTACCACCTCAACAAACGTATCCCTCGCGCGGTGGAAACTGACGTGACAAGCCGCGCGGGCCATCATGTGAACTACTGTCGTCTTGTCGCTCCGCCGACAAGACATCCCGTCGGCGGAGCGACGGGACTACAGTAGCGCGACAATGCGTCAGCTTCGGCCGCGTGAGGTCTATGACAAGTCGGCCGTGCCTAGTTCTGATTCGTGGAGATACGTTTGATTCGTGAGCGGAACTGTCCTGTTGGGTTGTGGGTCACTGCCGCTCGGCTTTCCGTGGCGGCGCTGACGCTGCGTGCGTTCGTCGGCGTCGCTTGTTTCGATCGCGATTGGTCCTCCTGCCTCTGAGCTGGTTCACTGCATCATGCCGAAGTCCAAATTCACGCTGCTGGTTGTTGATGACGAGCCGAACATTGTCTTCTCGTTGAAGGAAACGCTGTCGTCAGCAACGCTGTCCGTGATCTCCGCCGGGACGGCGCGCGAGGGACTTGAACTGGTGAAGCAACAACGCCCGGACGTGGTCATTCTCGACGTGCGGCTTCCCGACCAATCCGGGCTGGATGCCTACGACAAGATTCGTCAGATCGACCCCCGACTGCCGGTCATCATCATGACCGCCTTCGCGAGAACAGAGACTGCAATCGAGGCGATGCGCCGCGGCGCGTACGAGTATCTCGTCAAACCGGTCGATTTCCGGCGGTTGAAAGAAGTGATCGGCCAGGCTCTCGAAGTTAGCCGCCTCAACCGTATCCCGGCCCTCTTGGAGGAGACTGATCCCGAAGACCTTTCCGTCGATCGCATCATCGGCCAGTCTCCAGTGATGCAGGAGGTCTACAAAGATATCGGTCGCATCGCACCACAGGATTCGACAGTTCTGATCTTGGGTGAGAGCGGAACGGGAAAGGAACTTGTTGCCCGTGCGCTCTATCACTACAGCCGCCGGAACCAACAGCCGTTCCTCGCCATTAACTGCGCTGCGCTTCCCGAGACGATTCTCGAAAGCGAACTGTTCGGTCATGAACGCGGTGCTTTTACGGGAGCCGACCAGCGGCGCATCGGTAAGTTCGAGCAGGTCCACGGCGGCACGATCTTTCTCGATGAGATCGGCGACATGAGTCCCGCGACGCAGGCCAAAGCACTGCGACTGCTCCAAGAACAGCAATTCGAGCGCATCGGAGGCAACACGACCGTGAAGACCGACGTGCGGATCATCGCGGCGACCAACCGCGATCTGCACAAAGATGTCGCCGAAGGCCGCTTCCGACAGGATCTGCTCTATCGACTGAACGGCTTCTCCATTCAACTTCCTCCCCTACGAGACCGGTGTGAGGACATCCCTGCACTGATCGAACACTTTCTCCGCCTGTTCAATCTCGAGATGAACAAGACCGTCGTCAGTGCGTCCCCCGAAACCCTTCAAGTCCTCGCGGCGCATGATTGGCCGGGCAACATTCGTGAGTTCCAAAGTGCGATCAAGTACGCCATGGTTCACACGACAGGAGCCATTCTCACACCGGATGCACTGCCTCAAAGCTGCCGGCCGGCACGTGTCGAATCATCGCCGCTGTTGGACCTCCCCGAAGAATTGGGCCTACTGCGCGGAACGATCGCAATCCATCCCTCGGGTGACAGTCACTTGCCCTTGAACGACGGAGCTTCCCCGTTTGATTTAGTTCGAGAAGTGAGACAACTGTTGCGAGACAACCAAACGGACCTCTATCGCCAGCTCGGACAGGAAGTCGATCGTATCCTGCTGCGAGAAGTGATGAGCTTCGTAGGTGGCAATCAACTGCAAGCCGCCGAACGTCTCGGTATCAGTCGCATGACACTGAGGTCAAAGCTGCGCGGACTCGGAATGGTTTCGGAACGGTTGCCTGAACAGGATGATGCCTCGTGAAAGGTACGCAGCGGCTGTTCCTAGAATCCTGAATCACGCTGCTGGCGACGTTGGCGTTTCATCGTCGATGAGTCTGCACCGATGTTGAGGCGGTCACGTGCCAATGCTGCTCGCTCGAACTCGGAATATCACGAAAACATCTCGCGGGTTAAGCGATCTCAGTTAAGGACTTCACGACATGCGTCATCGAATGAGCTTGAGGCTCGGCCTGATGGTTGTGCTGTGGTTGATCACGGCGGCCCGCACGTGCTTACTTGCCGCGAATGGACCAGAGGATGTTGTCTTCACGTCCAAGCTCGACCAGACGCTGCAACGATATGTGATCGTGTTGCCCGAGGAATTCGATGCGCGGGCCGCTCACTCCCTCATGATCGCGCTGCACGGACACGGTTCCGACCGGTGGCAGTTCGTGAAGGAGGGACGCGATGAATGTCGAGCCGCACGTGATGCAGCGACTGCGGAAAAGATGATCTTCGTGTCACCCGACTATCGCGCCCGCACATCGTGGATGGGACCGGCAGCGGAAGCAGACCTACTACAACTTCTCGACGAACTGCGAGCCAAGTATCGCATCGCACGCGTCTTGCTGACCGGCGGCTCGATGGGTGGAACCGGTGCGCTGACGTTCGCGGCCTTGCACCCTCAGGACATCGACGGCGTGGTCTCGATGAACGGAACCGCCAACCTCGTGGAGTACGATCAGTTTCAAGAAGCGATCGCGGCATCGTTTGGAGGAAGCAAACAGCAGCGACCGGACGAGTACCGCCAGCGATCTGCCGAACTGAACTCCGGACGACTGTCGATGCCGATCGCGCTGACCACGGGAGGCCAAGATCGACTCGTCCCTGCCGACAGCGTGCTGCGATTGGCGGAACGGCTGGCGACCCGAGACCGTCGCGTTCGGCTGATTCATCGCCCCGCGATCGGTCACGAGACAAAGTACGCCGACGCGATGGAGGCCTTCGCGTTTGTCTTCGCGCAGTGGCGAGTCACGCCACCATTGATCGAGTTCGGTTCGGCAATGAGGAACGGTTCAACAGCGGGGACCAGCTCAGACGAAACCAGTACAGCGATGAGTCAAAGCTCATTGCCACTCCAGAACATCGTTTGCCTCGGCGACAGTGTGACGGGCGTGTACTACCACACCGGCGGACGGCGGGCGTATCCCGAGATGCTGGAACTGGCCATTCGGAATGTCGCTCCCAACGCCAACGTTCGAGTCATCAACGCGGGGATCAGCGGGAACACGACGGCTGATGGCTTGGCTCGACTGGACCGGGAGGTCCTCCACCACCAGCCGCATCTGGTCAGTATCAGCTTCGGACTGAACGACATGACTCGCGTCCCCGAAGAGCAGTTTGTTCAGAACCTCACGACACTCATCGAACGTTGCCGCGCGGCGAAATCTCAAGTCGTCTTGTGTACACCCAACGCGGTCATCGACACGGAGAGTCGTCCCGTCTCGAAGTTGACTCGCTACTGTGAGCGGATCAGAGAACTCGGCCTGTCACTGCAAGTCCCCGTCTGCGATCAGTTCGCTGCGAGTGAACGTCTGCGAGCCAGAGATGCGTGGGCCTGGCGTTGCACACTCAGTGATGAGATTCACCCGAACATGGACGGCCACCGCCTGATGGCCGAGCAACTCTGTCGCACAATCACGGGCCGCGATCCCTCGCTCGATGACGTGAAGCCTCCGCGCGATTTCCTCGCACGGACATCACGGTTGCTGAAAGAAGGCAAAGCGGTGCGAGTACTGGCGATGCCGCCGTTCGATTCGCTCATCGCCCCCGTCCTGAAGCAACTCGATCCGACTGCCACAGTCGAAGTTACAACGTGGCCGACGGAAGGAAAGACGCTCGTTGTGTTGGAGCAGGAGGCGAAGACGCTCGTGCGACCGATGAAGCCCGATCTGGTTTTGCTCGCGATCCCCGCCAACGCCGCCGCCGCTTCAGACGAAGAGTTCCTGCGAAGCTACTCGTGGATTATGAACTGGTCGCTCAGCTTCGGACTTCAGGAATGGGACTGCGTGGCCATCCATCCCTCGGTCGCCGCTCCCAACGTTGCCGTGCCACGCAGCCACTTCCTTCGCCAACTGGTTCGCGCCCAAGACCTCACGCTGATCGAGCGAGCGACAGATGACATTTCTTCCGCAGAGGTTCTCTTTGTCAGCCGCCTGACTCGCTCACGCTGATGCGGTAGACACTTCGTCGCCAGTGAAAGCTCCGATCTGCAGAGCGATCGCGTTGATTTTCGCGACTCACGGAAAGCGAACGACTTGAAAGGAAAATAAACAAAAGCGGCTCTCCGCCATTCGTGTTGAATTCCGAACTGAGCGGAACGGCGCTAGCCGCCGGTCTAGGCGAAAAACACCGGCGGCTAGCGCCGTGCCGCTCAGAAGACACTGCTTTCAACAGGAATGGCGGAGAGCCACAAAAGCGACTGACTACCGACCAGCATCACCGGGCGCGGCGAAAGACAAGGTGGTCCGCACAGGTGCGGCCCGCGCTCCGGTGCATGCGCTGGTTAGGCCGGAACCTGAGTGCGCGCTACTTTTCAGTCCGAAGCATGAATTCAGAATACGATCCAGGAGGCGCCTCTTCTACAGTCACTAAGAACAGACCATTTCCTACGAATTGCACAAGTTGGTTAACCCACTCTCGCCCAATATTTTCATAGTCCTGCCCCTCCCTGTCCACAACTGGCGAAAGCCCATACACCACAGAGCCATCGGGGTTGAATGAGTATATTAAACAATACGGGGGCAAGTCGTTGGCATTAGCGAAATACAGTGTTTCGGTCTTGCCGTTATCTTTTGATAGTTCTTCAATCATGAATTCTACCGTAGATGTTAACGGAAGTTGATGTTTTTCGCATATTTCCGCGAAATCGAATCGGGGGTTCCATTTACCGCCAAATGCACGGAGCAGACCCAATGCGCCCCCAAGGGAGCGTTGGCGCTGTATTACGTAGCAATCTATTAGCGGTCCTGGCATAGAGAGGCCTAACATTATTTGGCAAGGACCGTGACTGGTTTGCGCCAGAAAATTGTTCCCGGCTTGAAGGCCTTGTCGCCGTTGGCCTGCTTAAACATACCGTCGCAAGACAGCACTTCTAGCTTTAGCTCAAATCGCCCCGATGAACGAGGGGCGCGGATTCTGACCGTAATGTCGGCCGTGTCGCCCGCTTCATTGATCTTTACGCCACACATTGAAGTGACCCCCTGCATATTCCGTCCGGCTCTCATGAAGGACGTAAAAGCGCCTGTAAAGACGGGATCGAGCCTAGATTCTTCCATCGCCCGCTTGCAGACGGCTTCATCTCGAATAAATCCCGTGTAGGTCGTGCCTTTGCTATCGACGGCTAGAAATTTTTTTCCGTTTGAGCGAATAGTACAGGTCAATGTGAACACGCGATTAATGACGGAGTCTGGCAAAGACTCTGACACCTTGACACCGTTGATTGCAACATTCGATACGGTCATCAGGTTGGGATCGTAGACAGGCCCGATCCACCACCAGCAGAAGCCACAAATCAGCACGAGACTCAGCAAGACACTTATTACGGTGGGCCATCTTTTGCCCAACCATTCTTTAAGCCATTCCGCAAAATCCCCAAACCTCTTCCCGAAAGAATCCCACACCGCGAATCCCTCGCTGCCAGAGTCACTTAGTCGCTCGGCTGCACGCCCAGCCGAAAGTGGCACCTGACTACCAAGACAGGGCCTGAGACTCACTACCGTTGCGAGTCCCTGTTGCACGCCAGACTATCGAATCAATGGAGTTACTAACGAAATGTGCGGAGCCATCGCACATGAGCAGATTGACCCCACCGCGATGAAAGCTCGTCGGCGGGGATAGCGGACCAAATCGTAGTTGATTGTCCCTCTGGCTACCGTTGTAGCACGCTCTGGTATTGGGAGTACGAGCGTGATCGTAAGCAGCGACCCGCTCATTAAAATAAACACCGCCAATGTTGTGTTTGGGCGAGGTGAATTGTGTATCGCAGGCTGCAATCAACGCATCCAAGCCAGCAGGCATTACAAACGGTGTCGGTGTTTCCCAGTGGTATCGGAGCGGAGAATTCGCGGCCACCGTGAGTGACTCGTATAGTTCATCAAAGGATCGAGCCTCCGCAATTGGGGGAAGCATTTGCTCGCTGGTCATCGCAGTTGTCGAAAGCCCATCCGAAACGTCTCGAAAGCCAATCACCGCATTGGAGCGACGATCACCCGTACCATATCCATCACTCACACCGCGTGCCCCAAAAGCATTCCACAAACCTGAGCAAAACCGGTAAGACATGGCTCTCCGCGTTTGTGTTCCGACGGGATCCGTTGGGCACAGGTAGATTGAGGGACGCTTCCAAGCCCCGATTTCGGGGCACGGGCCATTCAAACACTCGTCAATAGAATTAAATCCTACCCAGTTGCCGGGCTGGCCCTCCAACCCCTCCGCTAAGTACCTAAACCCAAGCTTACCGGAGCAGGGCAAAAAGCCATGAGCAGATTCATAGTTATGAGTCGCGATGCCGATCTGCTTCAGATT
>JAYTXB010000065.1:0-7570 GCA_043743205.1 Schlesneria sp. | reverse complement strand
CTCTCGCAACAAGATCCCCAACCCGAGAACGCTCTTCCTCATTGATGAGGCGGGCAATCTCGGTGAGTTCCCCATGATGAAGGCGGCGATGACGCTCGCGCGCGGGTTTGGAGTTCGCTGCTGGACCTTCTGGCAAGATATTCAACAACTGACCGCCAGCTATCCCAACTGCTGGGAGACGATCATCAACAACTGCGGTGCCTTGCAGTTGTTCGGCCTGAACACGCAACTCATGGCGAAAAGATGGGCCGATGTCCTGGGTTGCTCCACCGAGACCTTGCTCAGCCTGAAGTCCCACGAGCAACTGCTGCAACTGCGCGGTCGCGGCGAACTCCGCTGCGAACGCCTCGACTACCTGACCGACCCAGGATACGAAGGCCACTTCGACCCCAACCGGTTCTACTCCCGATAGGCATCGCGAATCGCGAATGATGTCTTTAAACATCCGGCCGCTGTGCGGTAGCGAAAGCGACTGCACAAGCGGCCGGGTTCGTTGAGGCAGGTTGAAGTGTCAGGTGCGGTCTATACCTCTCGCGGTCCGGATTGACCGGTCTGCTGGACGGAGAATCTCAGTCTTGGAATGACTGAGCTACGTAGGCGAGGCATTCCATGACTCGCACTCGCGTTGGTCAGCAACCGGTCAATCCTGACCGCGTGAAGTCGAAATAGAGATTGACGTGCCACGGCTTCAGGGTCTTCGGAGCAGCAGTGCAATCCGTGAAGTCGCGACCCATCGGCACTACTTCTCTGGAGGCTCCAAAGCAGTGGCACATTTCACCCCGACATTCAATTCGAGCGGAGCCACCCCGCCTACCATGTCACACCCTTCAACTCGGGCGGATACAACGGACGATCCGAGGTTCGATCCGCGTCGAGTTGTTCCAACAGGTCGTCGCTGGCGGTTCCGACGAACCGGCATCAATCTACGTTTGCAGTTCGGCAGCCAGTTCTTCGCGCCGAACAGAGATTGGGCGACTTCGCTCCAACACCCTGACCGCATACTTCTCAACCGGCAGCCCCTGCGAAGCGGCTTCCTGTGCCAGCCGTGTTTCCAGATCAAGGGAAAGTTCCAGCGTGAGTGTCATGTTGTCTCCTCATCTTGAGTCTTGGGACCATAACACATCAGGCGAGCACGCTTCGCAAAGTCACCGATCGTGTTACGCCGTCGCTTACAAAGGCGAGTAGCGACTGATTCCCGGTATCCGATCGAAATCAGCATCGTTTCTGCCGATCGCTGTGAGATTGTTTGCTTGCATCAAGGCAACGATCAAAGCATCGCCACTGAGCAGTCCGTGCTGTCGGCTCAGGTCAGCAGCCCGCAAAACCTCTCGCCCCGTGACCGACAAAACTTGAACGCCGCTCGCCATGATTTCGTCCAAGGCTTCGCGAAAGCGATGGAGTTGCGCGATATCCGCAGGGCGACTGCGTAGCTTTTGTCCAATTCCGGCGTAGGGCCAACCGAAGGTCTGGCAGGCTTCCAGTGTCATCAACCGATGCGCGACATCGCTCAATTCGTGCGTCGAGAGAAAGCCTTGCAATTCTCCAGCTTCAATGCGTTCCAAGAGGCTCCGGCTGGGCGGGCCGAAGATGGGATCAGGTCCAAAATCGTAGATGAAGACGTTGGCGTCCAGAAACACCGAAGTGCCGGCGGGGATGTCCGCGAAGTTCATGGCGACTCCTGCACGCCGAACTCATCGTCTTCGGCAATCTGGCGCAGCGCGGCCGGGTCGCCCGTCCAGCCGATGAGTCCGTAGCTCTGTCGAATCCGACTGGCCTGAGGCTGGATCGTCACCACGACCCGCTCATGCTCCTTGAGCGGCAGCGGCTCATCGAACTTGAGAACACCGTCTTCGTAGATGGCTTCCAGTTGCAGTGACATCATGAACTCCCGTTTGCCTCAACTTCGCTGCTTGATCCTACTCGTCACCATTGGCGTCCGAAAGTCGCGTCTTAGAGCAGGCAGAACGCGACCTCCGAGCCTGGCGACAAGAACACTGCTTGTCCCAAGGTGGCCAAGCAGGGCCACCGCCCCCTGCTTACCATGCTACGAAAACAAGGACATTTGCCGAGGCTCGGGACGGAAGTCGCTCCGGTTTGAATGTTGCACCAAAAGCTGGCGAGTGAATTCTTGGGCCGTCAGTTCGAGTTGCATGCGAAATCCTGAAAGGATGTTGGCCGCGACGTTCGGGGCGTGAATGGGACCAAGCATTGAGATGAACTGACTGAACATCGCGACACGCACATCGTTCTCGGAAAGTTTCAGCCCGAGGGATGTCAGTCGAGTGAGCTTTTCAAGCGTTCGGCTCGCTGCTTCGTCGAGGAGTGTTTCCGGTTCTGGAGTTGGTCGGGTATCTCGCTCTCGCTTCCGGCACACAAACACGACATCGAGTTGAATTGGCTCCTTGGCTTGAGATTTCGGGGTCGCCAACGAGAGTTCCGCTTTTACGGGATGGGTATTGACGACGGAGAAACCCGAACCGTAGATCGCCTTCACTAAGGAGGTCCACCCCTCAGGGCGAGAGTGGTGGTATGTAAACGCCAGTAAGCCTTCTCGCTTCAAGACTCGATGGCATTCGGTGAAGACCGCTTCGAGCTTTTTGGCGAACTGATCCGAATTTGAATCTTGAACTTCGTGCGGATGGCGAGTCGTCGCGGCACCATTCAAGAAGCCGCGCGGGTAGAGTGATTGCCAAGCGTAAAAGAAGTCGGCAAGTTCCGAGTAATGCACGTTATCGAAGAACGGCGGATCAGTGATGACAAAGTCGATGGACTGATCCGGCAGTTGCGTTGCGTCGGAACTGCCACTGGAGAGATAGATCACACGGTTTTGGAAGCGCCCTTTCGTCGGCCAATTCGTTTCCACACAACCAGAGAACGGAAGACTGGACTCGTAGGCTTTTCCTTCGCCTTCGACGGTGACTTCAAACGGAGCGTCACGATAGTCCAAGGCTCTTACCAGACGACTGCTGAACAAGTTGAGGAAGGAGCCAGAGCTCTTCGGCGTTCCCCACACGTTGGCTTCAATGGGCATTCGTTCGGGCTTGAGGATGTGGTGCGAGAACATGTGTCGCACCGCTCCAGTCCCTTCACCTTTGTACGACGCAAAGACGTTGTTGAACTCCAGCACACCAGAGAACAGCGTGGACAAGGCGTCTCGCGTGGAAGTGTCCGTCAATTCGGAAATGGCTTGGTGGAGCCAGCCGAGCGCCAGGAGTTGCCGGTCGTTGAAGAAGTCTCGCCAATGACGGTAGTTGTAGCCCATCGCTTGGCGCGTGTTGTATCCGTCGCTGAGTTCACCGATCGGCAGACGTATCTTTCCGCACTCAACTTCGTCACGAAGCAGGTCGGAGCACTTTCGACAGGCGTCCATGTCATCGGCGGTGGTCGGCAGATACCGCTTCGTTCCATCGGGCAGGAGGAGCAGCTTGGCATACAGCCGATGTGATGGCGGACCACTTTTTGCCCTTACTGCTTCTGCGATCTTGAATGGCTGGAGGCAGTGCGTGCATGTCGCCGAAGTTCCCGATGCAGTACCGAGTTGCGGGGCAAATTGAAGATCGCATGTGTGACAGCGAACCGACTCGTCTCGATTGTGCGCGGGGAAAACATCTCCACAGCCCGGACAACAGATCTGAACCTCGGGTTTTCGATCCGGGTACGCATTGCGAGCGAAGACTCGGCTGGAAAACAAATCGACGGGCTTGTCGCAGTGTGGGCAATCGGCTTGCTTGACCCAGAAGTAGTACAGCACGTCGCGCGATCGCTGCTTGTCGTCGAACGAGCGGTACAGGCCGCGAATGCGTTCGCCGACAGTTTTTGAAAGCCGACCAAATGCCTCTTGCAACCGGTGGCGATCTATTGGCCCGAGAGCAACTCGCACACTTTCACACGCGACAGGGTTGATGTCTCTGCCTAGGGCACTGCAACCAAGTTTGTGTGATTCGCCAACAGTTGTGCCACTTCCCATAAACGGATCGAAGACGGACACACCCGAGAAATCATGCTTCTTGTAAAAGGTTTTTGTGAGGTCTGAGCCAGCAGGTTCCAAACACCCCAAGATGATGCCACGAAAGATCGATCCAAGCCGTTTAGCCCACCATTTATGGACATGATAGATCGGTCGGTAGACCTCCTTCCGCCAACTCTCCCTCTCTCCGACTGCCGACAAGAACTCGACGGGGAAGTGGTCTGTTTCGATCAAACGCAGCGTACCGAGAGTCGTCGAGTCATTCGTCGTCATTGGGATCTGCGCCTTCTGTGTCTGTGACTTCGGCGGTACGCAAAGTTACACGGGCCGTCGTTCCCCCAGTCAATCGCCATGCTCGGAAGACATGTTCTTGTCCGGCGCTTGGATTTGAAACTGTCTCTGCGACGAGCGTGTTCTGGTGAAGGTCAAACGTGTAGCCGACGATCAACCGGTCGGACTCTCGCCGCTGGAGATGACCGACTTCGTTGAAGCCGTTCCCAACAACAAAACTATCGGGGAGTATCAATGTCTGCGTGTGTGCGACACCAGCCAACAAGCCGAAGGGAGTCGGTGCGACATACATCTTCCGGTCGCGGATCATGATGTCGCCGTAGCTTCCAAAACCTTTGACGTTCCGATTCTTGTGAACGTACTCGTGATCAGCGTTCAAGAAATCGCCGTGACAAATCACCAAGTCCAAGACCGGATAAGTGTCGCCATCCGGTTGCGCGGGGTAACGACCGAAGACATAGAAGATGGTCCGTCCGTTGTGGTTGCCGGAAGGAACCTGACTGTTGCAGTCGTAGTTTGCTTCTCGTCCGGGGTAGGCCAGACCTTTGATCTCGTATCCCTCCGCGATGTTTACCATCCGAAAGTCAGGATAACTGTTTCGCCCTCCAACTTCATGGTGACACTTTGCCTCTTCAAGTCGCCCTCGAAACCAGTTTTGGAAGTGGAATTCCTTATCGTCACGATTCGCCCGTCGAATCAGCGTCTCGTTGCGGATGGCTTCCACGCACAATCGGAAAATGTCATGGACCATCGTGTTTTGCGTCATCGTGTTTGCCGAGTTCGAGACTCATCATACGGCCTTGGAAACTTCGCTTCTTGTTTGATCGCCAAGTCTAGTAGTTTAGGTCGATCCTGCTCACGCGGTAGTCTGCAACTCATGGGCGTATCCGTGGATTTCGTTTCGCAGGCGCGCGAGATCGTCCAACGGAGCCTCGGCCATTACGGCGAAGAGGGCCGGGTCTTTCGGTCGGACGTTCTCTTTCAGGTCGTCCAACGCTCGCAGCAGTCGTTCCATTTGTTCCAGCGTTGTTCGGAGCTGGTTCACGTTCGTCAGCATGGTTTGATCTCGACGATTCCCATTCGTTCGCCGTCGCGAGTCGTTTGGAAGAAATCCAAGTATTCGAGCAGCGGTTGCGAGCCTTCCAGCACGGGAACCTGGCCAGCCTACGAAGTGGATTGTTCCACGATTTCCGCATGGATCGCGTCCGGTTCTGTGTGAAAGCGTCTCTTGGGTAACGCGACGGCGACCTCTTTGGTGGCCGCGCCAACTCGCTTTAGCTCGCTTGACGGCGAGTACAAGCGAGGAGTGAGCGTGACGGTCTTGCGACCGGACGCTTCGCTGGACGCTCGCAGGGCGGCCAGCATGGCCGTGACATCTCCGTGATACTTGTCGGAGAACGCGTCGCGAATCTGACGGATTTCCGAGAGAATTGGGTCGAGCATGGCTACCTCGCGAGAAGCTCTTGGGGCGTGCAGATCGTCGGACACCGCAGGCCGAATGACTGGCAGATTGTGACCATTCTGTCGCGAAACTCGGCGTTGGCAATATGCGTACAGTTCCAGGTCAGCAAATAGTCGATGCCGTTCGTCGCGGCAATTGCGATATGGAGCGCGTCGGCAGCGGCTTTGGCGGGAAGTGGGATGTCCGTGAGAAGGGTTCTCGCCAATTCGTCGGCCAGTTCACCGCCTGCCAGCAGGGGAATACCCTCAATCGCCGCCATTCGGCGGGTCGCCGCATCGGGATCGCCGGCGCTGGCTTCCTCTACGACCAGTTCCGAGCAGTAGAGTTCAAACTCGCCGCGCCGGTCGTCCCACCATTCCCGCGTTACCAGTTGATTGGCTGCCATCACGAGTTGCGGGCTTTGCCACGCAGTCAGGTAACTGGGGATTGTGGTCTCAATGTAGACGCGCGGTTTCATGTTACGCCTTCACCAGTTCTCTCAGCACTTTGTGCAGGATGCCGCTGTTGCGGTAGTAGTCGACTTCGACCGGCGTGTCGATGCGGCAGGTGGTGACGAAGTGGATGGCGGTGCCGTTGGGTTGAAAGGATCACGGATCAGTACATGTCGTACATCTCTTTCCCGCCGTGGGCCGGATTGCCGATGAGTTGCTGGTTGGCGCAGTCCACCACCCAATCCATCGCTTCGAGGGGCAACTGGCCGATCAGCACCGGGCAGTCGTCGGGGAGTTCTGCCGCTTCGACGTGACACTGTCGGCCCTGAACAGTGATGCGGCAGATTCCGTAGATCGTGCGCAGCGCTGATCCGTTTGTCGTTTTCACGATCTTCTGCTGCAGCGGACGCAACCCGAGTTCCTGAATCATTCGCTTCGGCAAGCCGAGATACATGGCTCCGGTGTCCACCAGCGCTTCCGTAATTTCGAGTGTTCGCACGTCATCGAACGGCAACCTCCCGTCGGCCGCTCGCACCAAGTCGTCGTGATTCTCGACTTTGACATCGACCAGAACTTTACCCATCACGCTCTCCATGATTCATTCTCCTCACTCAACGCACGAACTCGTTCGTTTTCTTACGCCAATGATCGTTTCTCGTCTCACGCCAATGATACAGCGGGGTCTATGTTCGGGGAGACACGATTCATCGACATCATCACGCCTTCACCAAGTCTCTCAGGACTTTGTGCAGGATGCCGCCGTGGCGGTAGTACTCGAGTTCGTCGAGCGTATCGATGCGGCACAGGATCGGCACGTGCTTCCGCCGGCCGTTGGGAAAGGCGATGTCGGCGATCATCATTTGGCGCGGCTGCACCTCGGCGAGGCCACGGATGCTGACGGTTTCGTCGCCGGTCAGCTCCAGCGTCTGCCAGCTGGTGCCTTCCTCGAATGTGAACGGCAGCACGCCCATGCCGACCAGGTTCGAGCGATGGATACGCTCGAACGACTGCGCGATCACGGCCTTGGCACCCAGCAGGTTGGTGCCCTTGGCCGCCCAGTCGCGCGACGAGCCGTTGCCGTATTCGATGCCGGCGAACAGCACCAGCGGCACGCCCTCTTTGCGATACTGCTCGGCAGCGTCAAAGATCGACATCACCTTGCCGTCCGGATAATGCGTGGTGTTGCCGCCTTCCTTGATCGCGCCACTCGCGTCCTTGTTCATGGCATTCTTGATGCGGATGTTGGCGAAGGTGCCGCGCATCATGACCTGGTGGTTGCCGCGACGGGTGCCGTACTGGTTGAAATCGGCCGGGCGGACCTGCCGCTGCAGCAGGTAATCGCCAGCCGGGCTTTCCTTTTTGATGTTGCCGGCAGGCGAGATGTGGTCCGTCGTGATCTTGTCGCCGAGCAGCGCAAGA
>JAYTXB010000064.1:0-8524 GCA_043743205.1 Schlesneria sp. | reverse complement strand
GGCGAAACCAGTCGTGCAGGTACGGGTTGTCCATCTCCCGCGCGACGACTCCCATCGGAAAGCCCCACATTCCGTAGAGCGTCATGCCGATCTCCCAGTTGCCGAAGTGGCCACCCAACAACAGCACGCGCCGACCGGAACAGACCGCATCGTTACTCCGCGTGTAGTCGGCGAACCGCATCGAATGGCGATAGCTGTGGAGATGCAACTTGCGAGGCGCCTGCACAGTCTCCACAACGGTGCGGAAGAGATGAACCCACATGCGATAGATCAGCCGGTCAATCTCGGGTTCGGTGTCTCTGTCACCGAAAGCGGTTCGCACGTTCTCACGAGCGACGTTGAAGCGAGTCAGTTTGCGAGGCAGTCCGTAATGGACCAGCCACGCCAGACCTTCCGCCACGCGAGCGGCTCGTCGCGGTGACAGGCAGTCGATCAAACAGACCACGATTTGAAACGCCAAGAACTCCAACCGATGTCGCCAGGCAAGCAGCATGATCGTCCTTCACAAACTGCCGAAGAGAAATCTCGCGACAATCCATGTCGCGTGGTTCGAGTCTCGTGCGTCAGTTCGATTGCGTCAATTGACGATTGGTGCGAAGCAGGCGACGGCACCCCCGGCGACGAGTTGTCTCGCGGACCACATTCGTCGAGACTGCTTTCCACGTCATTGCTGGCGAGTGAAGAGGTTCGACCTCAAATCGGACGAATCTCCACGAATCAAAACCAACCAGTGTCCGATTCACTTCGACCCATTCGGACGACGATCATCACTTCGGAGACTTCTGCATGGATCGACAACTCTGGCCGGAACTCAATCTGCGGCTGCGACTCATTATTCTGGCAGTGATGTTGATTCCGGTGTTGTTGGCGTGGCGCATCGGGATCGTGTGGCAAATGCTGTCGTGCGTGATGCCCCTGATGCTGACGGGGACGTACCGCGTGTCGCGCATCACCGGGGATCGGTTCAACACGCAGTTCTTTCTCGGTTTCGTGCCGCTCGCGCGAGCCAAATGCCATCTTCCGGCGGTGGTCTTCATTCATACGAAGTACCAAGCGTCACAGACCGGCTGGGGTACGTTTCTGATGTTCGGGCCGGTGATGTGGCTCTTCAGTTGGGTCTTCGATTACCTCATCCCCGCCTTGGGTGGCCCGTATGAGATCTGGCTGGAGACGGCCAAGGGGCGCGAGATTCTCGCGTGGAACGGCTACAACCAGCAGCACTTCGAGTCAAACCGGGAGCTGCTTCACAACCAAACCGGAGCCGAGGTTCGCTCGCGGTGAGCTGGTCAGTTTGGCCAACGGGCTGATGCACTTCACGCGGCCTCAGGTGAGACGTTTAGGACTGGCGCATCAACCAGTGGCCGAAGTAGCCGAACTCGTGAGAGTTTGGGCTGAAGTCTCACGACTTCAGCTACGCCAGTGATTGATGCGCCAATCCTTAGAGCCTGTCCATGAACAAGACTGTGATTTGTAGGATGGGCACTCTTGCCCGTCTTTGCCTTCAGATCACTCTGGAATTCGCTCCAAAGCCGGACGGGCAAGAGTGCCCATCCTACGGTGTTGTTTTTGGACAAGTCCTTAGCCTCAACTCCATCGGCGTGGGAGCGATCAACGCGGTGCCTACGTCGTGCTGTTGTGGCTTCCGGCGCAAGGCCGCATCTTTGAGTTCCTCGATTTTGTTCTGAGTCATTTTTGGAGAGACAGGTCATGCGCATCGGTCATTCGCAGGTCGATTCCCAGTTGGGAGATTTTGAAGGCAACCTTGCCAAGGTCGTTGCGGGTCTTGAACGGGCCGAACGCGAACGAGTCGAGATCGTCAGCTTTCCCGAGTGCTTTCTGACGGGCTACCCCGACACCGAGGAGATCGCCCGTCGAGATGCCTTCACGATCGACTCGACCAAGGCAATGCGCGTGTTGGATGCGACGAGTCGCTTTGAGCCGGTGGTGATTGTCGGCTTCAATGAGCTGCGCGGGCCGGACCTGTTCAATACAGTGCTGATCGCTCACAAAGGCCATCTGCTGGGAGCCTACAGCAAATGCACGGCATATCAAAAATTTCACAAGCAGGGGCGCGAGTTCCCCGTCTTTGAGCATCACGGAGTCAAGTTCGGTGTGGTGATCTGTTCGGACGGTGGCTTCATCGAGCCAACACGACTGCTGGCACTGCAAGGAGCGAAAGTCGTGTTCGCGCCGCACTTCAACTACATCGACAAAGCCGGGTTGATCGGCCACTTCATGAAGGTCCGCGCTGATCACACCGCGCGGGCGGTGGAGAACAGCGTCTACTTCGTGCGCGGCAACAACGTGTCACTCGGCAAGGAAGAGTGCATCACGCGCTACGACGGCGTCGGGTACGGCGACAGCTACATCATGGACCCGCACGGTGAAATTGTTGTGCAGAGTCGCCGTCACGTCGAAGACTTCGTATTCGCCGATATCGACACCTCGATTGCCGATCAAAGCTGGGGCGTTGGTCGCTCGATGTGGAGCGCTCGCGAGTTCGGCCAGCAGTTGCTGAAGTTAGTTAGTCAGCAGCAGTGAGTGACTGAAACATGCCTCCATGTTGAATCGCTCACGGTGTCTCGATCTCAGGCGTTGTCTGTTTTATTCCAGTAGACCGATTGAGAATTGATGAGCAGACCTTCGGTCGGCCGTTTCGGCAGGGTCATGAGACGCGTGCCGAACAGTGGTCGGAGCGACTCTGGCAAACCGGTCGGAGCGGTCGGTATTATCGTGCCGGTTCATCTCACTTCCTTTCGCGAGATGTGGTTCCCTGTCTTTCAGCACTAGATTGAGGTGTTTCATGAGTGGATCGGCTCCGGCTGCGGCATCACTGGCGAAGTCTCAGATTCGTTTGGGGGTCGGTACTCTCAAGGATCTCCCCGTCAACAAACTTTTCCGCGCGATGATCGACATCAATGCCTCCGACTTGCATCTCCAAGTCGGCAAGCCCGCCATCCTGCGCGTGAAAGGGGCGCTCAAGCCGCTCGACATGCCACCCATCACCGAGGACGTGATGAAAGAGTGGTGTATGCCGCTCATGGACGAACGCAACGTCGAAATCTTCTTTACCACGGGCGGGGCCGACTATGCGCACGTCGTGGAACATAAAGGCGAGAACTGGCGGTTCCGCGTCAACATGTTCATCCAGACGGGCAAGATGGGCATGGTTTCTCGAAAGATCGAACGGTCGATCCCGAACTTCGAGGGCCTCTATCTTCCGCCGATCATGGAAGAACTGTGCAAGTATGATCAGGGGATGGTGCTGCTCGCCGGTGTGACGGGTTCCGGTAAATCCACGACGATCGCCTCAATGCTCGACTGGATCAACCACAACTACGGCAAGCACATCCTGACGATCGAAGACCCCGTGGAATTCGTGTATCAGGCCGACAAGTGCCTGTTGAATCAGCGTGAGATCGGTTGCGACGTGTGCGACTTCCACACCGCGATGAAACACGCCGTGCGTCAAGACCCCGACATCATGCTGGTGGGCGAGTTGCGGGACAAAGACACGTTCGAGACCGCCATGCACGCCGCCGAAACGGGGCACCTAGTCTACGGCACGATCCACGCCTCATCGGCCCCTTCGACGATCGGTCGTATTCTCGACCTTTTCCCGCAGTCGATGCATAACGCGCTGCGGTCGTCGATGGGCTTCAACATGAAGGCCATCGTCGCGCAGAAGCTGCTCCCCACGATCCGCGACAAACCGAAGCGCGTCCCCATCTGCGAGATCATGCTGTTCAACGGCACGGTTCGAAAACTGATCCTCGAACAGCAGGATGAGAAGTTGCCAGCGGCGATGCGCATCGGCAAAGCGGACGGGATGCAGCAGTTCAACGACAGTCTGTACGACTTCATCACGCGAGAATTCGTCAGCCGGGCCGAGGCCTTTGAAATCAGCCCCAACGTCGAAGAGTTGAAGATGATGCTCAAGGGAATCAACGTGAAGTCGTCTGGGATTTTGTGACAGACGCGATTCGTGCCACGTGACGGTTCGCGATTGACAGTTCCTGCTCAAAGCAGGTGGCTCTCCGGCAGTCGCGTTAAAGATCGAAGAGGAGACCTGCGGTCGAACATTTCGGCGGGGTCGGGAGACCCACGCCGAACAGTGGCTTGGCAGTTTGTGATCGGCGTTGCCGCCAAAACTGCGGTCTCACAAAAAACAGACGCGGCGTGTCATCGACACGCCGCGTCTTTCGTTTCACACAGTTCGCTTTCAGAATCTGCTCGGTATCAGATGCCGGGGATGTCGAGCCGTTCGGTCTCGGCGATCTTGCGGAGTTTTTCTAACGCCCGGGCTTCGAGCTGTCTGATCCGCTCCTTGGTCACGCCCAGTTTGGTGCCAACTTGTTCGAGCGTCAGTGGACCGGCCCCTTCGCTCAGACCGAACCGAGACACGATGATGTCTCGCTCGCGACTCGGCAGTTGCGAGAGGATGCCCATCAGGGCGACATGCTGCTTCTGGTTGATTGCCTCTTCGGCAATGCCATCCGTCCGGCGATCCGACGACTGACTGAACAGTTCGTCGGAACCGGTGCGGAAGCGGTCCAGTTGTGTGTACTCGGCGGGAATGGACCTCGCGTAGTTTTTCATGATCGCCCAACTGGCGTAGGTCGAAAACTTGAAGCCGCGCATGTAGTCAAATTTTTCAATGGCTCTCAGGAGGGACATGTTCCCGTCGCTGACCATCTCAAAGAAGCTGGAGTTCGGTTTCATGTGCTTCTTGGCGATGGAGACGACCAGACGCAGGTTGCTGCGGATGAGGAAGTTCTTCACTTCACCCGCTTGTTTGACGAGCCGCTCGATCTCATCCATGTCGCGCGTCTTGGGGCGGATGGGATCGAGTCCCTTTTGCAACTCGGCGGCGCGGCACTTCAAGTAGTTCATCTTGCGGAAGTAGTAGACCTCTTCTTCTTTGTTGAGCAATGGGATCGCGTAGAGGCTGTCGAGGTACGGTGGCAGTCCGGGGGGCGGTTTGACCAAGCCGCTGTGACGGTCGGTGGCTGGGGGCGGTGCAAGTGCGACACTTTCAGCATCCACAGCATGGAACTCGGTCGAGTCCATAAAGTCGATCGGCTCATTTAGCATCAACTCGGCGCGGACTTCAGCCACCAGACGATAGATACTGGGGCGCGTGCGATGAAAGTCGTGAACGAGCGTCTCGACTGCAATGCCTCGACTGAAGCGGCGATAGATTTCGCGCTTCTGTTCCGAGGTCAGAGGTTGTGAGGCGTTCGGGAACACGGCCGTTTCCGGATGCTGCTTGTCAAAGTTTTTGAGTGTGTACCGGACGGTCTCGGGGGAACGTCCAAACTTGCGAGCCAAGCGTTGATTAATGTCCGTCGGGCAACCGCCAGCTCGGGCGAGACGACGTGCGCGTTGAATGAGCTGCTCGCGGTCATCGAGGGACAGTTGGCTGAAGTTTGTGCCGCGATCAACTTCGCGCGAGTGCTTGCTTACAAAGCGTTCGACAGACGACTTAAGAAAGCCGACTCGTTTGCGACCACCGAATCGGAACCGGCGACTGACAAGCCCACGATCTCGCCAACGCGAGACCGTCTTTGTCGAAACGTTAAACCGGCGACTCACGTCTTCAACCGTCCAGACTTCTTCACCAGCATTGTCTGCGGGGATGTCAGCACTGTCGGACAAGTCTTCCACGAAGCAGCGCAGATCGTGAGCCGCTTCATCGCCGGTCAGGACGAGGTCGGGATACATCTCACCGCGATAACTGGTGATCTTCTCGCACAAGTCGGGATAGCCGAGACTGGCGTTGGGCTGCAGCTCGTTGAGCAAATTCTCGGCGCGGTCGATCTGCTTGAGTCGAGCTTCTCGCGGCGCAAACTTAATCTGTTGGTCGCGAAGCTGCTTCATGGCGGGGTTACGGTAACGTGACATCATGATGTTTCCTCCTGACGGCGAGGTGGTGTCAACCACTCGTCGCGCCGCCTGGCGGCATTTGCCGAGGCGATTGTCAATCTGACAGCGAACACTCAGAGCAACGATTCAGTTGCAAAGCCGATGCCAGTACTGTTCGGCTCTCGCAGTCGTTGACCTCAGGCATGGTTCAGTAACCCGAAGCGTGAGCGCGGAAGTCCTTCCGCGCTCACGCTGGGCGACTTCCCTACACATTTGCTCCCGCTTCGGGTGAGCGAGTGCTCCCGCTTCGGGTGAGCGAGTCCAGTGGTAATTGGATGTCATCGATCGGGCTGAGTTACCAGCGACCAACTCAATCGTGCTGGCCGGCCTAATACGTCGAACGGGACACGAAGATTAGTCCCAATGTTCGGATCTGAATAAAAAGGATGAATTCTGTTGTCGAGACGATTCGCGAAAAAGGAGCAACGCTCGCGACACCATCATCGACACCGCTGTCTCGCGTCGAGAAGAAGAACTCGCCACGACCGGTTCTGTGAAACCCACTGCGTGGTCGTTGCATTCTGCACTCTCCGCATGCGGCGCTATCTGTGAACAAATCCGGGTTGATCTGACCGTGAATGGATGGCCAAAGAGACGGCTATCCGATTTCTGGTCGCGCGATGCTCGTTCGCGGTCTCAGCGGGCTGCAGCATGTTCAAGATCATTATTGAGCGCGGTCGTCGTGACCGCTTTGGCTGGAACGCCTCTCACTTTGACGAATCCGGAAATGCCGACCACAACGGCGGCCAACAATACGATGACGGTTTGCCAACGCTTGGAGTTCCTACGCATTCCTTCAAAAGTCTTCGATCGCCCAACGAGTGCCGACGCGATGAAGAAGATGCCCAGCGAGAGCAGAATCTTCGTTCCCACGAGCGGGTGATACAGCTTGTCACCTTTGTGAAGCGGAATCTGGACGACGAGGTAGTTGTAGAATCCGCTGGCTAGGAACAACGCGATCCCACCATGCACGAACTTCTTCCAAGTCTTCATCACCAGCTCTTTGAGCTTCGCGTGGTGTTCGTCCGGCAACTGCGCCGCTGCCGGGGCGAGAACGAACCGCAGGAAGCAGGTTCCTCCCACTAAGACGATGGCGGTTCCGATGTGAGTCCAGCGCGAGGCAATTGCGATCCAATCCATAATGTTGCGACTTCCAATATGAGAGAAACAGAGAGTCCAAGCTGTGTGTGCGGATTCTAGTCGGGCCGCCTCCCGATGCCACGTCGCTCGCATTGAAGCCGGTATGCAGCCTGCCCGTTGACGACATGCGGCTCGCACCGAGATCGCTCCAAAAACTTGTTTGTCGAAGATTGATCCGCGAGGGACTCAATCCGTATACGATCCTCGCGTGGGGGGGCTATGGCTCTGGCCCGACAACACAATTTTCCCGTGAGGAACCGCACCATGCCAGGCAACCTGATGAAATCAACCTTTGTGACCAGCCTGATCGGGTCCATGCTGTGGCTGGTCCCGGCCGTCTCGATTGCCGCCGACATTACAGATGGCGGCAGCTTCTTCAGCGCCGAGATACTTGCCGCAGCAAACCAGTCGATTCGTGAACTCGAACAAAAATCGGGACACACCGTCCGCATTGAGACGTTTGCCGCTGTTCCCGCCGACAAGGCTGAAGCGGTCGCGAAGATGGACGCCAAACAGCGCGAGGCGTTCTTTTCCACGTGGGTCCACGACCGAGCCAAAGCCACGCAGTCGCGCGGCATCGTCGTACTGATGTGTCGCCAGCCATCGCATCTCAACATCTGGGCCGGGACTCCGATTCAGGGGGCCGGTTTCGGAGCGGCTGAAGCGAAAGGCATTCGTGAGACAATGCTGTCCAGTTTTCGAGCGAAGGAATATGACAAGGGACTGACCAGCGGGATCGCTCAACTTTCAACGACGTTGGCCAGCATGACTCCTTCCAAGGGCAAAGCCGCTGCGACGACGCCATCCGCTCCTGATCCGAAGCACGCGGGTCAACCGGCACCTAGGGTTGTCAGGCACATTCCGGCGGGACAGGTTCCCTCAAGTCCGGCTCACGCCCCCGCTCATCAAGTCCCCGTACATCAAGCCGCTCAGTCGTCACCTTGGACGGGGATCGTGGTCGTGCTGATGGTCGTTGTCGGCGGCATCTTCATCATGTCGATGATCGGTCGCATGTTTGGTGGCGGCGGCCAAAGTCAGGGTGGATACGGCGCGCCGGGCGGTGGCTACGGTGGTGGCGGCGGCTTCATGCAGGGACTCGCTGGCGGAATTTTTGGGGCGATGGCGGGCAACTGGATTTACGACCAGTTCTCCGGTCACAGTGCCTCGGCCGGTGAGATGCACTCGTCAGGTAGCTCGCTCGATTCGAGTCCCTCATCGAGCGGGTGGGCCGACTCCGGCAGCAGTTCGTCGGACACCGGATTCAGTGGGGGGACGGACTTTGGCGGTGGCGACTTCGGTAGCGGTGACTCCGGCGGCGGCAGTGATTTCGGCGGTGACGGCGACTTCTGACGCAGCGGTACTGATACGGATCGCAAGAAATATCTGCGCGGCAACACCAGCCAAGACTTCCGAAGTCTCAAAGACTTCGGAAGTCTGTCGAGCGCGGTTTTCATTTGGG
>JAYTXB010000063.1:0-4262 GCA_043743205.1 Schlesneria sp. | reverse complement strand
TCGGCAAGCTGAACTCGACCGGAGGCAACAGCCGCCTGAGCCGCCTGCACGTTGGCCAGCGATTGATTGACGGCGTTTGTCTTGGACGTGACGGTCTGTTGGCGAGTCGTCATCTCGGTCGTGGCTGCGACAAGCGTCTGCTTGAGAACCGCCAGTTTGCCCGCGACATCTTTGGCCGCTGCGTCCTTCGCGGCCATTGCCTGTTCGAGTGTCGCCGCCTCCTTGGCGAGCGGCTCGTGCTTCTCTTTCAGTTTCGCTACGACCAGAGTGACCTCGGCATCTCCCGGCAGTTTCAAAAGCACCACGTCGGTCTTCGCGATCGCTTCGGCCACCGATTGGACGATACCTTGTTTAGCCGTGAACAAGGCCTTCACTTCGTCGAGTTGCTTGGTGGCTTCGACCATCACCTTGTCCATTTCGGCAACGACTGTGGTTTGTTTGGTCACTTCCACCTGCTGCTGTTCGACCGCCAGCATGGCGGCGGCGAGTTCGGCCTTGGCCGGTTCGACGGCGGCTTGAGCGGTAGTGGTACTGGCGATTGCCGTGTTCAGTGCGACATGTGCTTGTAACTGTTCGAGTTTTTTCCTTTGCGCACCGGCCAATGCGGCATCAGCCTTGTGTTGGTTCCAGGCGACGAGGAACTTGGCTCGCGCGGCATCGACCGGTTTCGCCGCTTCCACGAGCGCCGCGTAAGCCGTGTCGGCCGGTGGATAGCCTTCATTCAGCTTGGCCAATGTCGCTTGATGAGCGGCCGTTTGATCGGTCGTCTGTTTTTGAAGTGCCGCCAATTCGGTGGCGAGTTGCGCCTGCTTCGCCGTGAACGTGGCGACGGCTCCCGCCAGTTCCTTGTCGGCGGGAAGGAGCTTCGCCGCTTCGGTCGTTTTGACGGCGGCTTCGTTCACGGCCGCGATGACTGCTTGTTTGGCGGCCGTGTCGGTGGCGGTCTTAGCGAGTGCGGCGAGAGCGTCATCGACCGGCTTTTTGATCTTCGCCACTTCCGCTTCCGCCGCTTTCCACGCAGCTTCGGTGGCCTCGGTCGTCTTGCGAGCCGTCTTCCATTCTTCTCGCGCCGCATCGGCCGCTTTGCGCGATTCTTCGGCGACAGCTTTCAATCGGTTGTACTCGGCATCGACGACCGGGACTTGCTGCACAGCCGCGGCCAGTTGCGGAGCCACTTCGGTCGGCAGGTCGATCGAACGCTGATACGTTTTGGTGAGCGCAAGCTCTCGCACCAGCCACCGCATGTCGTACTTCATCGCCACGAATTCGTTCGTGATGAGATCGAGTACGGCCGGGTGCGACGGCGGGTTGGCGGGATGATGCAGATCGACCGGATGGACCAAGCCTCGGCCCATCATCTGTGCCCACAGCCGGTTCGTGATGTTGACGTTGAACGCTCGGTTGGAGCCGTTCGTCGCCAGTTCGGCCAGCTTCGCGCGGCGACTGTACTTGGGGACGTGCCTCACGTTGGCGAGCGGAGCAACCGTGTAGTCCTCACCCTGCCGGAAGCGAGGTTCGTCGAGTTCATTCTCACCCGGCAGACGCGGTCGCGTTTGACCGGCATCTCCCGTGAATACCGATTTGTAGCTCGCATCGCCGCTCGATGTCTCCGCAAGGAACGACTTCTTTTGAGCGGCATCGGCGAACAAGGTCGTCCGCTGGAAGAAGGCGTACATGCCGTGATAGTCGGTTTGTAGATAGTGATCGACGAGCGGATGGTCGTGACACTGAGCGCACTGCAAATCCATGCCGAAGAAGATGCGAGACGTGTCTCGCGCGAGCAGGTTCGGTTCGGCCGCGCGGTCCATCACGAACTTGGCAGCGGGACGGAGCGCGGGATCAACACCATCGGCCGACAATATCTCTCGGGCCAACTGATCGAACGGCTTATTCGACTCAAACGCCGCTTGCAGATACTTCTGCCATTCGATGACGGTCACATGCGTCGCGGGGCGTCGCTCCATGAGCATCACATCGAAGACGTTGGCCATGTGGATCGGATAGCGCGGGCTGGCCAAGAGACGATCAACGAGCAACTCCCGCTTGTTCGGAGCGGCATCGTCGAGGAAGGCTTTCGCCTCGGCCGACGACGGCAGATCGCCAGCCAGATCGAGGGAGATGCGACGCAGAAACTCAGCGTCATTCGCGAGCGGGGCGACGGGACCGACCTGTCCGGCTTCAATCAGTTGGTCGATGCGCGGAGCCAGCGGCTCAGCCGCTGAGACGACAGCGGGTGAGCTGGTCAGAGCGACGAACGAAAGCAAAATGAACGCGCAAGCGGGCAGGCGGGATGTCATGGCGGGATCCTCGGCGGGTTGGGCGACTCACGGGAGTCACTACTCTCGCATCGGCAAGGGCCAATTGATAACAGCCGCCGAAGAGTGGCGTCAACACTGACTGTCAGTGAACGGCTGTCAGTCGTAGCAGTCAGTCAGATTGAAGCGATTATGCTCTGGCAAGAACGGCGTGCGTCAGTAAGCTGTCGCGGGGTTGGTTTCCAAACTCTACCTCGCTCGGCATGAAGTGAGACGTTGTATACAGCACACGGCCATAAGTGAGATGTATCAGGCGAGCCGTGTGCCGTAAGGCCACGGGTTTCCTGAAGAACAAGAACCCGCAGCCTTACGGCATGCGGCTCGCCTAGGTCTCAACTCCAGCCGCGTGAGGTATCGCCGCAACGCCAACGGCGTGCGTGACACTCAACGGTTCGACCGTGTTCGCTCCCACGCCGTTGGCGTTGGAGCTAAACATGGGAGCGTCTCAGTTCATGTCCACATCAGGTTTCAAACAACTTCATCACGACCAGCGAGGACCATCATGGAAGACGTTCAATCACGACGCGAATGGATGCAGCGGGCGGCGGTGGGCGCGAGTGCCCTGTTGATGGGCGGCTTTTCGACGACGACGAGCCTGGCTCAGGGAGCCTCGAAGCCGATCAGTGTGCGCGTCGTCGACAAGGCCGGTTATGACAAGATCGTTGCGTCGAACAAGGGCAAGGTGGTCGTCGTCGATTGCTGGGCGACGTGGTGCGTGCCGTGTCGCAAAGCGTTCCCCGAGACGGTCAAGCTGGCGAAGGCTTACGCGGACAAGGGGGTCGTCGTGGTATCGCTCAGTTTCGACGATCCAGTGAAGGGGCAAGTGCCGGAGAAGGTGAAAGAGTTCCTCGTCAAGCAGGACGCTCAGTTCGAGAACCTCGTCAGTGCTCTCGACATCTCAGACGACGGAGCCGATGCGTTCGACATCGCCGAGGGGGCGCTGCCGCACTTCAAGATTTATGGCAAAGACGGCAAGCTCTTCAAGAAGTTTGAAAGCGGCGAGGACAAGGAGTTCACTCACGAACAGATCGAGGCAGCGGTGAAGGCGGCAATCAAGTCGAAGTGAAAGTGAGAATCACATGACGAAGAGAATGCGTCAGAGATGGAAGAGGTGTTTGGCCATCTTCATCGTGACAGCCTTGGCGGCAGGTTGCACGATGGTTTTCCCGTTTGAAGTGACGGGAGTTATCAAGAACGCGGTTGATGGATCGCTGGTGGCTGGTGTACTCATCGAGCCGGAACCGGGATCATGGTTGAATGGCGACTCCCCGGTTGTCACCCGATCCAACGGACATTTCTCTTTCAAGTTCAGCATGAACCAGATGGACTTCAGTAAGGGAAAGCTACCCACATCGCGCTTCAAGCTCTCGAAAGAGGGTTTTGAGGGCGAGACAGTGGAGATCACTCCGACGAGAAAACCGCAGTCGAGAACCACGACGCAGATCATGCTGTTCGCGTTCGTCCGACCAAAACAATTGGGTCCGCAACCGGTTTCTGGTTCGGTAGAAGTACCGCCAGACAAGCCGTGATCCACGGCTCGAGTGGCACGCAACTTCCCAATCACTCTTTCCCGCGTCGCATTGCTTGTTGAATGTCGCGCTGAGCGGAGTCTTGCTTTATCCGTTGCCGCTTGTCGTACTCCTTCTGGCCACGAGCGACGGCGACCGTCACCTTGACCAGTCCACGAGACAGATGCACGTCGATCGGGATTAGGGTGAGACCCTTCTGTTCGGAGGACCGGGCGAACTTATCCCGCTCGCGTTTGTGCAGGAGCAGTTTGCGGCGGCGCTTCGGATCGTGGTTGAGGTACGTTGCCTGCGGGTACTCGGCGATGTCGCAGCCGACCAGCCAGACCTCATCCTTCTCGACACAGACGTACGCTTCTTCGATCGAAATCTTGTTGTTGCGGACGCTCTTGACCTCGCTGCCGCGCAGGATCAACCCGCA
>JAYTXB010000062.1:0-2676 GCA_043743205.1 Schlesneria sp. | reverse complement strand
AGTAACCCGCAGCGTGAGCGAGGGACGGTGGTGGAATGAAACTTTCGAGAAATAAGTCCCTCGCTCACGCTGCGGGTTACTTCAAATCCTTTTTTCAACCGGCTGTTAGGCGGACACGCTGCGGCGTGAAACCGCGAATTGCAAGCCCTAGTTTGAATCAGTAGACTCGCCCGTGATTTGCGGGACGAACACGTCTTGGAAGATATTTGGTGTCCGTGGCACGATCCGCAAGACCCGTTTCTTCGGCAGCCGCTGACCGCAGCCAATCTGCGAGGAGTCAATCATGAGTGCCCATCTGAATGCAGACCAGCCCGAAGCTCTGGAGATGGAGATCGAAACCAGCCGGTTTTCCAAGCCATTGGTCACCGCGTTTTCGGTCAGCTTGGGGATCCACCTCCTGCTGCTGTGCGGACTGGCGCTGGTCAAGTTTTCCGTCAAGCTGCAAGAGTTCACGGAGGTAACGAGCAGTCTCGAAGAGGAACAAGACCCTACGGCGTTGAAGTTCGACGCGACCATGACAGATCAAGTCGGCGGCGACACCAACGTCAGTAGCTTGGCTTCGTCACAAGAAGCCGCGAATTCCTTGGCGAGAAACCCGCAAGAAGAGGTGGATCGGACGATCTCCGACAACCTTGTCGTCGCCGCGCCCGTGACCGACGAAATTGTGAAGCCCTCCAAAACGGACGTGCTCGCATCCGTGGCGACTCAAGGTGCGACCGAGCATTCGGGTGGAGTCGAAGGGGCCGTTGATCGTCTGACATGGGAGATCGCGACTTCGCTGCGCGACAAGAAGACGCTGGTCGTCTGGTTGTTCGATGTCTCGCCGTCGCTGGCCGCACGCCGCGCGATGATTGCCGATCGCATCGAAAACGTTTACGGCCAGCTCACCTCGCTGAACGTCGCGAATGACAAGGTACTCAAGACTGCCATCGTCACGTTCGGTGAGAAGACCAGCATCCTCACCAAGGATCCGCTCGATGAACCCGCCGACGTGGTCAAGCTGGTACGGAACATCAAGTCGGAGTCGTCCGGTAACGAGAACACGTTTGCCGCTGTCACCACAGTCGCGAAGCACTACCAAAACTATCGCACGCAAATGCACCGCGATGTCATGATCATCATCGTCACCGACGAAGCGGGCTCCGATCCAGAGAACCTCGAACAGGCGATCGTCAACACGAAGCGATACGGCATGAGATGCTACTGCGTCGGCGATGCCGCTCCCTTCGGCAAGCAGAAGACCGAAGTTCCCTTCACTCTGGAAAGCGGCGAGACCGTGATCGGCATCATGGATCGCGGCCCCGAAACGTTGTACCCCGAGCGACTCGCGCTGCCGTATTGGGGATCGAACAGTTACGACATCGACAACATGTCCTCCGGAATGGGGCCCTACGGTTTGACTCGGTTGTGTGCCGAGACTAACGGGCTGTACTTCATCACCGACGAAGGTCGCGGTTCGATCAAGCTCGATCCGCAAGTGATGCGGAACTACGCCCCCGATTACCGGCCGATCAAGATGATCAAGGCCGACATCGACCAGAACAAAGCCAAGTCGGCACTGTTTGAAGTTTGTCGCCTGCTCACCTTGGAACGTGTGCCACTGCCACGTCTCGAATTCCCGGCCGAGAATGACACCGTGTTGCGTGTCGCCATCGGCGAAGCGCAACGACCACTGGCGGACTTCGAGTACAAACTGGATGCACTGGTACGAGTTCTCGAACCCGGTGAGAAGGATCGTGCCAAAATCAAGGACGCTCGCTCACGTGCAGGTTACGATTTGGCGATGGGCCGCGTGTTGGCGCTCCGCGCCCGCAGCTTCGGCTACAACGCGATGCTCGCCGAAATGAAAAGCTCGCCGAAGAAGTTCGAGAAGCCCGGAAGTAACCAGTGGCAATTGAAGGACTCGAAAGAGATCACCTCGGGAGCCGCCACAAAGAAGCTGGCTACTCGTGCTCTCGAGTACTTGCGTCGCGTGATCGACGAACATCCCGGTACCCCGTGGCAGTACATGGCCGAACGCGAACTGAGTACTCAATTGGGCTGGGAATGGAAGGAATCGACCTACAACCCGAACCCAGTCAACATGGGGGCCGGTAAAGAAAAGGCGGGTCCGAAGTTCATCGAAGTCGAAGACCCCGTGACCAAAAAGAAGGTCAAGAAGATGATCGACAAGGATCCGGTGCGACGCGACATTTGAGTGGCCGAACTCCCGTCGTGGTGATTGTCCTCCAATCGCGTCCGCCCGTTCATCGCCTCTGTTCCCCGGAGTTCGGTGTTCATGAATCCCGCTTCCGAAATCGCCCCCGAGACTCATCGCCTCCCGGTTCCCAAAACGGCTGTTTATGGGATGTTCGTCTCGCTGACAGTTCATGCTGTATTGCTGCTCGGCCTGTCACTGGTCGTGTTCCAAGCGCCGCTCAAGCAGTTGCAGATGGTCGTCGATTCGGTCTTCACCGACGAACGGATGCAGGAAGACTTCACGCACGACGTGGAGCAATCGACCGAGTCGGCTGAGACCGTGAACTTCATCGCCGGTTCGCAGGTCGCGGGAGTGGCCGCTTCGATCGGAGGAGGCGGTGGAGGGATCGGCGGAGCCATCACGCGACAGAGACTCGACGACGCTCAGAGCCTCAAAGAGCCTGTGGTCAAAGTCAACATCGGCGCGATGTCGATGCC
>JAYTXB010000061.1:0-16582 GCA_043743205.1 Schlesneria sp. | reverse complement strand
AACGGACTCGGCATCCGCCATCGGGACATCAAGCCGGACAACATCGTCCTCGTGCGCGGCCGGGCGAAGATCACGGACCTCGGCTTGGCCGTGTTCGTCGGCGCGTCGAGTCTCTCGAAGACTGCCTCGGGAACGATGGGCTACATCGCGCCGGAAGCCTATGGCGACGAGGGGCGTGGCCGATTGACAGCGACGGTCGATATCTACGCCCTCGCCGCGACGGCCATCAAGCTGGCCACCGGCCGCGACCCGTTCGGCACCAACCCACGCGAGATCGTTAAGAATCAAGACGCCGGGCAGCCCGACACCACGGGGCTGTCCGAACCTCAAATCGCCGCCGTATTGAGTGCCCTGCATCCCGATCCCCAGCAACGCCAATTTCAGACGGCGACGGAGTTCTGCGCGGCGTTCATCGGTTCGCAGAAACGTATCACCAATGATGCGTTGGTTCTCGCACCAGTTGATCCAGCGCCAGAATTGGCGAAAACGCTGATCGAACGCGGAATTGCCTGTCGTGAACAGAACAACTTATCCGGGGCGATCGCGTACTTTACGACGGTGATCGAACTCCCCAATGTTCCGGTCGATCGGAAAGCGAATGCATACAACCATCGCGGCGACACTCGCAGTCTGCAGGATGACACGCCAGGCGCAATTGCAGACTACACTGCGGTAATCGAGCTTCCGAATGTACGGATTGACCAGATCGCATCAGCACTCAATAGCAGAGGTCTCAGACGTGAGGAACAGGGCGCAATCGCAGACTTCACGACGCTGATCGAACTTCCCGATGTGCCAGTCGAATGGATGGCGGGGGCATTTTACTGTCGGGGCATCGTACGCGGAGCGCACGGCAATGAGTCGGGGGCCATCGCAGACTATACGGCACTGATCGAACTCCCCGATGCACCGGTCGAATGGAAGGCGAAAGCGTACAACAAACGAGCCGCCATTCGCAAACAGCGGAACGATACTGATGGAGCAATCGTGGACTACACTGCGGTGATTGACGATCTCGCTGCAACAGAAGAGCAGATGGTAGAAGCAACACTCAACCGTGGCATCGCACACGGGGAACAAGGCGATCTGTCGGGCGCAATCGCGAACTTCACGACGGTGATCGAACTGTCCGAGGCACCGGTCGAACAGATGGCTCAAGCCTTACTCAACCGTGGCATCGCACACGGGGAACAGGGCGATCTGTCGGGCGCAATCGCGGACTTTACGACGGTGATCGAACTTCCCGATGCGCTGTTTGATGAGAAGTATCTCGCTCGTGGAAAGAAGGCCAATGCACTTATCAAACGGGGCGAGGAAGAGGGCGATTGGTTGTGTGCGATCGCGGGCTACACGCTGGTGATTGAAGAAGAGGATGGGTTTGTCGATCAGACGGTAGAGGCACTAATGAGGCGAGCCGACGCACATTGGATGCCGGGCTGGCGTGAGAATATTGATGAGGATGGCTATCCGGTAGAGGCACTAATGAGGCGAGCCGACGCACATCTGGTTTTGGGCCATCTATCGGATGCGATCGCGGATTACACATGGGTGATTGACCATTGTGATGCATCGGAAGATTGGAGGAGCAGTGAGGCGGGAACAGCATTAGGATATCGGGGTGTCGCATACGCGATCATTGGTGATATGCCTGGTGCGTTCGCGGACTTGGAAGTAACGAATGAGATCGAGGTCTACACGGCAGTGATTGAATGCAGTAGCGCATCGGAACAACACCGGGCGCAAGCGTTATTCAATCGGGGCGTCGCACACGGGCAACAGGGCGATGTGTCGGGCGAGATCGCGGACTACACGACGCTGATTGAACTCCCCAATGTGCCGGCCCTATGGATAGCAAAAGCATTACTCTATCGAGGCATCGTACACGGGGAACAAGGCGACGTGGTGAACGAGATCGCAGACTACACGACGCTGATCGAACTCCCCGACGCGCCTGTTGAACTTCTGGCGGAAGCATTGCTCAACCGCGGTATCACACACGGGCAACAGGGCAATGCAGCGAGCGCGATCGCAGACTACGTGACGTTGATCGAACTCCCCAACGCGCCGGTCGATTGGATGGCACGGGCACTATACTACCGAGGCGTCAAACACGGGGAACAGGGCGATGTCGCGGACGAGATTGCGGACTACACGACGCTGATCAAACTCCCCAACGCGCCGGTCGAATGGATGGCACGGGCACTCTGCAAGCGAGGCGTCACACACGGGGAACAGGGAGATGTCGCGGACGCGATTGCGGACTACACGACGCTGATCGAACTCCCCAACGCGCCGGTCGATTGGCAGAATTTTGCCGTCGAAAAGCGGAATCGACTTTCGAGTTGATGAGTCTGGATCGCAGGGCGACACGAAGAGGGTTGACCGGTTGATTTCACCAGAAATCAGCCTCTCGTGATTTCATCACCCAGACATCCAAAGCGATGGCTGGGGGCCACCCGACGATGTCCGGGCCACCCCGCGCGCGAGTTGAATTTGTAGGATGGGCACTCCTGCCCGTCCTCTTGTTGTCGGGGAAACAGGCCGACGGGCAGGAGTGCCCATCCTACGACGAACCTGCGGTGGACTGCGTTCCGGCATCCCAGTCGTTGCCTTTTGGCGATGGAGGCGGGCATACGGGGAACACGGTGTTGGTGTGTTGGTCTCTCAAATGTGGGTTCTTCAAGGAAGTTAGAAAGCGTAGGGTGGGCAGTGTCCACCACAATCAATAGTGGAATGGTGGGCACTGCCCACCCTAAAGAAGGTGTTGCTCCCGGCTTTCCGGACAGCCTCCTAGGCTGCGATCTTGAGGGGCGATTCAAAACGTCTAGCCGTGATGTACTAAGGGATAGACGAGCATTCCGAGGACCGCCGCTCCGAGTTCGACGACGGGTTCCGGCTGGGTGGCCGGGGCCGGACCAACGGGAAGCCCCGGGTTTTCGCCCAAAGCGGCTTCCCCCCGGCCAATCTGCTGCACGGCCCAAAGTGAGACCTTTGAACGTCGCCACGATTTACCAGAACGTGAGATTTTGAGCGTAACGCCCGCACTTTGGCGAGGTGCAGCTACGTCTCACTTCAGCCCGCGCGTGGGATCAACATGGCTGAGATCGAACTGGGCATTCTGGCTCTCCGCCATTCGTGTTGAAAGCAGTGTCTTCTGAGCGGCCGGTGTTTTTCGCCTGGACCGGCGGCTAGCGCCGTGCCGCTCAGCTTGGAATTCAACACGAATGGCGGAGAGCCGGCATTCTCGATCGCGATACGCTGACGTACGAGGTTGCCGGTTGGCAACGCCGCCGCAACGAATCCCCAGCCAAATCCCACTGGCAATTCGCCACCGCAAACGCCCGAGTCAAGCTCAAGGGACTCGACCCGGTCTTCAAAACAACCGAGTCAAACAAGTCATCATGCAATCTGATGTTGGTGGACCACTAGTTCCTCATCGACTTGCTCATGCCGACGCGGTGTGTGAGGTAGTGGGCTAGGGCGGCGTCGAGGTGTTCGCTGGTGCGGATCGTTTGGTAATCGACCATCTGGCGGGCGCAGTTGCGGCGGAGGTCTTCGACGAATTGTTGGATCGCTTGCTGATAGCCCTCGCGCAGGGAGCGCGGGTCGCAGATCAGGTCGCCCATTTCTTCCATGCCCTCGAACTTGGTGGTGCCCGCGTAGGTGAAGTCGAGTTCCTCGTCGTCTAGCACGTGGAAGACCATTACGTCGTGACCGCGCGTGCGCAGCAGCTTCAGTCCCTTGAACAGTCCGGCTCGATCCACGAACAGGTCGGAGACGAGAACGATCAAGCCGCGTCGTGTCTGCTGATCGGCAACCTGAGCCAGCAGGTGATAGAGGTCGGTCTTCTTGGCGGGCTGTTCATGATCGAGCGATGCGAGGATCGCTTGCAGGTGGTTCTGCTTGCTGCTCGGCGGGACCGTCGCACGGATGACATCGTCGAACGAGATCATTCCGACCGAGTCCTGTTGCCGCAGCAGCAGGTACGCCAGCGAAGCCGCGATCTGACAGGCGTACTCGTTTTTGGTCAGCTTCGTCGAACCGAACTGCATCGACTCGGACAAGTCCACGAGCAACGTCGTGCGGAGGTTGGTCTCCTCCTCGTACTGCTTGATGTAGTAGCGGTCGGTCTTGGACCAGACCTTCCAGTCGATGCGGCGGATGTCGTCGCCCGGCGCGTACTCGCGGTGTTGAGCGAACTCAACCGACTGACCGAAGTACGGGCTGCGATGCAGTCCGGATAGAAAGCCCTCGACGACGTTGCGAGCGAGAACCTCCAGCCGGGCGATCCGCGCGACCGCTTCAGGCGGCAAAAATCTTCGCGAGGTTTGGGTCACGAGTCAGCTCGCCTTCCTTCGACGGTGTGGACTGGATGAGTTGTTCGACGATTGAATCGCTGGTGATCCCTTCGCTCTCGGCGGAGAAGTTCACGACCAGACGGTGCCTCAGTACGGGAGCGGCCAGCGCCTGAATGTCATCGGTCGAGACATACGTCCGCCCGTTGAGCAGCGCCCGCGCTTTGGCTCCCAGTAACAGGAACTGCACCGCGCGCGGGCCAGCTCCCCAGCTCAGTTGATCGGTGACGAACGTCGGGATGCCCACTTCACCGACGCGCGTCTGTCGGACCAACGCCAGCGCGTAATCGACGACGTGATCGCTCACGGGAACCTGTCGGACGAGCCGTTGCAGCGCGAGAATTTCCGCCGCATCCAGCACCTTGTCGATCTCATCCATTTGGAGCGAGGTGGTCCGTTTGGCGATCTGCCGCTCTTCGTCGAACGTCGGGTATTTGACGAAGACCTTGAACATGAAGCGGTCCTGTTGCGCTTCAGGCAACGAGTACGTTCCTTCCTGTTCGATCGGGTTCTGCGTGGCGAGGACGAAGAACGGATCGGACAGCACGTGCCGCGTTTGGCCGACCGTGACCTGATGTTCCTGCATCGCTTCAAGCAACGCGGCCTGAGTTTTCGGCGGCGTGCGGTTGATTTCGTCGGCCAAGACCATGTTGTGGAAGAGCGGGCCGTTGATGAACCGGAACTCGCGTTTGCCAGTCTCGCGATTCTCTTGCAGCACGTCGGTCCCGGTGATGTCGGCGGGCATCAGGTCGGGAGTGAACTGGATGCGAGAAAACGTCATCGACAGACATCGAGCCAGCGTGCTGATCATCAGCGTCTTCGCCAGACCCGGCACTCCTTCGAGCAGACAGTGGCCGCGACTGAAGAGGGCGATCAGCAACTGCTCGATCACTTGGTCTTGCCCCACGATGACCTTCGACATTTGTTCGCGAATCGAAGCGTAAGCTTTGCCCAATTTGTGGATTGAGGCTTCGATCTCAGCCTGTGACACGGAACCAGCGGACGCGTGGGTCGAAGACGAAGTGGAGTCGCTCATGGCGCGGCGGTCTCTAGGAAGGGAGTCGTTGATTTTTGGCAGTGACACAATACCTGTGAGCGATCAAATCGTAGCGGCACGCTGGGCGGGACGCGACCCCGCGTTCGAGCGCAACTGAAGAGGAATTTCAGGTGATCGACTCGTTACGGTAGCAGCGAACGCGGGAGCATCGGCAGCGCCGCATTGAGCTGTCCGATGAGCGTGGCGGTGACTTCACGCTGCTGCCCCGACACGTCGTTGACTTCCCAATAATCTTCAGGCTTGGCGAAGAGTTGGGCCGAGGGCTCGGCACCAGGTGGACCAGCCTCGTGCGAGTCTGCATCACTCGACTCAACCGGCTCACGCACGAGGCAACTCCAATCGACAGTCCGAATCCCGCGTGAGCCAGCTCCATCGGTGAAGCAAACCCGATCGCGAGGTAAGTCGGTCTCGATCAGTTCGTTCAGCAGGCTGCGTCCGCCGATGACCGTGGGCGACACCGGCAACTGAAAGAAGTCCAGCAACGTTGCCGCGAGATCGGCTGTCTGCACGAGCCATTGCGAGCGAGTCCCGGCGAACTCGACATCAAAAGATCCGCCGTCAAATAATCGCAGGAGCAGCGGCGTGCGCGTGACCTCTTCGACAAGCGAGTGCGTCGGGCGCGAGAGGGTGGGTTGATGAAGTCGTTCAGGAGCGATTTCGATCTCCGTTTCAGAGACGGCTTCATCGACTGCGGCTTCGTTGAACGGGGCAACTTCGATCGGGAACGAATCGTCCTCCTCGTCAAAGGAGCTGACAAAAGTTCGTGGGCCGTGCTCCTGCGTCCAGTCGCAGCCGCACGCGGCGATGAACACCAAGAGAGTTGGCTCATTCGCAGCGGAAGCCTGCACCACTGCCAGCAACTCACCGAGCCAGTGGTCGAGCAGCGACACATAACCCGCATAGGCGGCGGGATGAGTTCCCCAGTTGTCGCGCGTCACGGCACTCATGTCGCAGCCACGCTCTGCGTAGTCTTCAAAGTAAAGGGTCGCGAATCCTTCCGGAGGCAACCACGGCTCGGGAACGCCGGCGGAATGCAACCACACGATGCGCGAAGCCGCTCCGCGTGGTTGAGTCAGCGTGGTACAGGCGGCTCGCACCAGTCGCGCGAACGGGATTTCATCGGGCTTGGGATCGGAGTCTGGTTGGGCCGCGATCACCGCGCGTGAAGTGGCCTTCAACAGACTCGACCACGGCAAAGCATCGGCCTCATGCAGCAGATGCAACTCAACGCCCAACGCATCCGTGACACTCGACCAGTCCGACTTCAACTCGTCGCCACGGGAATCCGCCTCGCGCGGAACTCGCCCCGTACCGAGACTCACTCCAACGGACTCGCCAGTATGCTCGGCAAAGTGACGATCAAACACCACCGATTTGGACGCAAGGCGGTCGAGGTGCGGGGTCTCAATCCAATCATTGCCGTAGCAACCGAGGACCGAGGTGGCGAGGCGGTCTAACGCGACGACGATGGCCTGCATGATGAACGTTTCACTCCAGCGAGGTGTTGCCTCAGACCAACGTCGCCGTCATCGGTTCGCACGTCGAGACCCCGCTCGAAGGTTGCCACGAACAACACCGTAGGATGGGCACTCTTGCCCGTCCAGCTTTCGCGCGACCACACGGCACACAACAGACAGGACGGGCAAGAGTGCCCATCCTACAAATCGCGATGTCGAGAAAACTCTGGCGTCGGGATCGGAGGTTGCCCCACAACAACCGATTCACGCGGCAACCAGATCGAGGTCACGTCGCCAGCGAGGACTCTCTAGGATTTGCTCGACCTGCATCTCGTGGAGTTGATCGAGCCACGTACCGTCGAACTCGAAGACCTCGTACATCCGCTGAGAGCGGTCGTATCGCGGATCGGTGGTGGCACCTCGTTCGTGCGTTCTGGAGAACTGACTCGGCACGATTAACAACCAAGTGCGATCTGCGGCCCGTTCCCAAGTTGGCTTCGTCCACCGAAAACCCACATCCTGCAAATCTGCTTGAATCATCCGTCGGCCTCCTTGCCAGTGTGATGTCCGCGATCCAAGCCATTGGATCGCCCGATTCCATTCGGGCCGGGATTATCGACACGTCCCCCGCCCGCGGTCAACGGCGGAAGGAAAGTTTGAGGCGAAGAAAGTGTCGTCGCTGTTGTGTGGCCTTGCGGCAAAACACGAAGCCCGTTTGACAAGGTCGCCCTGTCGCTCCGCGACAGGTAGCGCGGCGCGGAGTGCAGGTTCACTGGCAAATCGGCGGCGTCCTGAGTTCACGGCCGCGCTTGTTCTCGCGCTGCCTGTCGCGGAGCGACAGGGCTACCTTGGTGAATAGTCGTCGTGCTGTTGGAGACTGCGGCCGAAGTGCAGCTCAATCTTCGACGCATGGCCGCTGAGTGTGATCGTCCCTGCGAGCGGGTCGTAGTCTGCATTCAGGAGGCGGTCGTAGCGGATGTTCTCCCGGTATCCGATCGTCTCACCGGTGGTGCCACTCAAGACCTCAATGGTCAGGCTCTGCTGGTTCGCGTTGGTACGATTCTTCACGACGCTGTAGGTGACGAGAAACGGGACTCGACAACGCGGGAACGGAATCGTAGTACGAGCGGCGGTTGCTCGTTTCCACAATAAGCGCCCCGTCGCACGATCAAATGCATAGATGTCATCGCGCAAGTGGCCACCGGAAAACGGCGTGTCGTTGACCGTATGGTTGTAGTGCGCCGTGGTCACGGACGGAACCTGCCGCCAGATGCTCACGTAGTAACGGTCACGATCCGTCACCACTCGAAACGAACCAAATCGCGCCAGTTCAGACTCGTCGAGTTTCAGGCTGACTTGCACTCGTCCGCGCGGGACATCGAACACTCGAAGAGTACCGTCCATACCTAACAGGGCGAACTCCCCTTGCCCCATGTCGTGCGTGAGGATTCGTTCGCCGACCGGCTCGCTGACTTCAGGAGCGTCCTGTAAGAGATCGAGTATCTGCAATCGACGCCCCTCCGGTGTGGCGACGACTCCCACGATGTGCCGCCCATAGGCGAGCTGTGACTGACGCAGATCGAAGCCGGGGCGAACGGTCTTGAGTTTGCGACCGGTCGCCGTCTCATAAACTTCATAAGTGCTGCGGTCGGGACTCTGCACCACCATTGCCAAGTGATCTCCGGTCACTTCGAGTTGCTCGTTCGCGACGCGATCGGGCGAACCCAGAGTCAGGGTTCGCTGCCAGAGCAACTCGCCGTCCAATGGATCGACGACGAACAGCCGATTGCGCCACAAGAACGAGGCGAACGTCGGGCCGAACGGGCCAGGTACGGTCGGATTGCTGCGGTCTTGAAGCTCCGGCGGAAGCTGCTGCCAGACCGGTGCGTTCTCTCCGAGTTGCAGAGCCGACAGGCCGGTCGCTCCATGCACGAGACCGATCGGAATCAAGTGCCCCGTGACAGCCAGCTTTTGTCGCTTCGGCCAATCGTTGGGAACGGCAAGTCGGATCGACCCACGTGGCAGCATCGTCCGGCGATCCATCACAACAACGTTTTCTTCGCGAGCATTTCCGCGTGGAAACGATTGAATCTCAAGCTCAAACGTTTGTTCGTTGGCCAGTTTGAACTGCCGATGGAATGGAAGAGTTCGTTCGGAGGCACTTCGCCCGGAAACGCCGGTTAGACGACCTTCCGATTCCGGTCGCCAGACGTAGTCTTCATCAGCGTTGGTGTCGTTGATTGCGACGCGGTCCACGTTCCATGCGGGAGCCTGTGTGCGCCGCCAAACGTCACGCGCGTGGCGACTCTCCACGAGACCCGCCACGTACTCCGCTCCCGTCATTCCGTTTGGCAGATTGACGTGTGCGAACTCCGTGGTAAGCGACTCCAACTGCTCTGCGGCGTCGTCGAGAAACCCCGCGCGTTCCCAGAGTTCACTCAATCGAACGGCCGCATCCGCTGCGACGACCAGATCGCCCGACAGCCTGTTGCGCAACAACAAAGTTTCGGCGGCTTGAGTCTCTCCGTTCTGTTCGAGCCGATTCGCGAGACTGACTCGCGTTGGCGTCACAATCGCGGTGTCATCGAATGCTCTTACAAACCGCCGCTGCGCGTCTAGCTCCTGCGCAGCGAGAGCCTGCTCGAACCATGCCCCTTGCGAATGCGGCAATGCCACATCACCCACCGAAGTCGCTCGCGCAAGTCGGTTCCACACGGCTGGCGAGATCGACCACAGGCCATCTTCCGGAGGCGTGTATCTCAAGCCGGAAGGAAGTCGAAAGACCTCCTCCACGAGACGCTCCGCCTGAGGATCACGCTCTCCGCGCGGCAGATGTCGGATGCGACTCGCCAGAAAATGAAACTGCTCTTCGGGTGTCTCGATCAGTCGTTCGAGCCGCTCGTAATCTTCCTTCGTCGGCACAGTGGAACCGGCCAGCTTGGCCAATAACAACTGCTTGAGGTGTCGCCTCGCACGCAATCGCTCGGCCGCTGGCAACTCGTCTTGATACAAGCCCAGCAAACGCTGCTCGGCAGACACCGCGCGACCGTTCGTCAAGTCGATCTCGGTTAGAACCAGTTCACGTTCCGCAACCGTTCGCCGCGCGGCCAACGGAGAATCGAGTTCCGCTCGCACGTGGTCGGTCTGCGGGAACGCCTGCAACGATCGCGGACTCAGTGAGTAGACCTGATTGCCCGCCGCGATGAGGTGCCCGAGTGGAACCGAACTGCTTAGCATCGAACTTCCTTCGCTGCGGCCGGTCTCCATATCGAGTGTCACCAATCGTCCCGCTTCAACTGGTAGCACGAACCGATCACCAAAGCACAGTCCCCGACCAACAGTTGCACCCGTCGGGCTGCTCCAAATCTCCGAGCCATCTGCGAGCGAAAGCGCCTGACAACTCTGCCGTCCCACAATCAGCACACGCCCCTCTACAATGTGACTGACATACTCGCCATCGCGCCGGAGTGAAGTCCAAACGGTTTTGCCCGTCGCTTGATCGAGGCATTGAATGCGGCTCGATCGTGGAGGGAGATAGACGACACGCCCTGCCGCCATCACAACGCTTGACGCGAACCCCGCTTGACCACGAATCGGTGGCAGATAGTCGCCACGTCCGCGCACTTGCGGCACGTTGGGCAGGTCATCGACATAGACCACCCACAACAACTGTCGCCTCGCCAAATCGAAGGCAACGAGGAGGCCGGTATTTGTCGGAAAGACCACAACTCCATTGGAACGTGCCGGAATGCTGGCTCGAAACTGTCGATCCACATCCATTTCATTCGAGCGTGCCGGGATACAGACCGGCTGACTCCAGATCGTCGCTCCCGTACTAGGGTCCAAAGCAGTGAGATGAATCTCCCCTAACTGCTCGGTCACGCACAGTAATTCGGTCGATCCCGGTAACGGAACTCCGAGAAACGTGGCTCGCCCCGTAGCGGAGTTGGGTGGGGCCGGAGCTGAACTTGAGCGGTTCGTTCCGATGGCAATCTTGCCACCAGCGACACTCCTCGATGTGGCTGGTGGATATCCGTCGTGAACCCACGTCAGTCGCGGGTTCACAGATTCACCAGCGTCTATTGGAACGGCTATCAGGCAGTTGCGAACTCGGGAACGTGGGCTTCTGAACTGAACATTGCCATCGCCTAGTTCGTCGTCCTCATCGGCCGCTGCGACTTCGGTAATCGCGTAAACAAACCGTCCATCGGAGGACAACATCCCCGTTCTTGAGTTTTCAAACCAAGACTCCGCCGTCGCATAGAGCGAGGGGAGGTTCGAGGATCGTTCCACCTCGTACCGAAAAGTTGCGTCCTCCCCACCACGTCCGCTCACAGTCATCGACGGCAAATCACAGGGAACCGACCACGCAGTCTGCCCAGTGGCAACGTGAATGGCTCGCAGTTCTCCAATACTCCGGAAAACAATTTTGTCCCGAACCAAGATCGGAAACGATGCGCTGCACGCCGGTCGATCCAAGTCGCGCTGTCCTACTTCAAACTGTTTGAGAAGTTGCTCGGCTTCCGGCTTCCGCAGCATTGAACGAGTGTCTGCGATCCACGAGGCCCTCAGCAACGGAGTACTTCCCCGAACCACGCGGTTCCGTTGTCCATCACCTCCTCCCAGCATCCATCCGAACTGGAAGAGATCTCCTGCAACGGAATACTTCGCGCCCAACGGGATGCCTGGCTTCGACACCTCCGATCTTGTGGTCGTCCCTACGATCTCTTTCGACGACGAACCTCCCAAGCTCAACCCATTTCGACCGTACGTTGCCTCCTCCCCCAACGACTGTGCGAAACGACGAAACGAATCGGTGATTCGCGCCGCGTGAACTGGCTCTTGGAGTACTCGATTCACCAGAGCGATGGCGAGATCGATCTCGCCGCGATCTCGCCAAACGGCGATCAGGCGTTCTGCAGCGGAATAACCCGCGTCCGTTAGAAAGTAACGCTGCACAACGACCTGCATCGGGACGTAATCGGTGTCGGCCTTGGATTGCGCCAACAGCGCGCTCGCATCGGCGCCAAATTGGCGTTGGTACTGCGCCGCCAGCGAACCGCTCAGGAGACGCTCGGCTTTGCGCTTGCCCGACAGAGAGTTCGAACCGGTTCCTACTGGAACGAAACAGTCAAAAGGTTGATTGAGAACCCACTGCAACAACACGACTCCATCGGCGGTCGCCTTTGTACGCAGACAATCCTCAGCGCGATCCAGGGCATTCGAGATCGCCCGATCCCGATAGCACATCGACCACGCGACCACGTCCTCGTCAGCCGCCTGCACAAAACGAATGCTCAGTTCTAACCAGCCCACGACCAAGCAACCCACGACAACGTGCCAATGCCGCATCGTTCGTCTACGAATCACATGTTGCACAGACATGGCACTCGGCGAAACAATTGAAGGCTGATCATTCACGGGCTGCAATGGACGACAAACGGCAAGGCTGACCATCTCAAAAGTCCAATACTGAACTGCAGGAATGGGCAATCACAACTTCAAGGTGACATAAATAAACCGGCCAAGCTCGATCAGAGAGAAGGCCGAAAACGGCAGGCAACTCACATTGAAAAAAGCCGCCTCACAAAACAGGATGAATGAGGCGGACTCTCGCGAAAGCAACCGCCGCGTTCAAGGGTCGGCCTAGCAGTGCGTCCTGATCACCGTCGTTAAGTCAGTCGGATCAATTTCTGAATGCTGGGGTAAAAAAAGAAAGCCCCGCCTGCCATGACTCTTGCATGACAAGCGGGGAAGTTTCGTTCGTAAATTGTTGTGGCTAATTTGGCCTTCAACTCGTGAGAGTCGATTGCAAAAGCTCACCACTTCTGGATTAACCCTTCCGCAGCAACCGCGTCACTGACTGACCGGGGCCATGGTCGTAGCAATCGCTTCCATGCCAGAGCGGTACCCCAGCAGCGTATCGCGCTGCGAGCATCAAAACCTTCTCTTCGGTTCCAGGCTTCGCTGCTGTCGGGCCACTTGGATCAATTCCGAGTGCCTCGAAATCAATCTCTTCAAATTCGCCGGAAAATTCTGAGGAGTATCCGTCCCCTGAAGTCTCTTCGACGAACACGGCTTCTTCCGATTCAACTTCTTCATCAACGTCGTAGTCGAACGACATTCGCCATATCTCCAAGTAAACAGGAACCCAAGAACACGCAACAGTTGAGCTTCATCGCAAGATCAGCAGCCAAGCATCCATACGCACCAAAGCAAACAAACACAGCGGACGCAGCACGCAAATGGTGGCGAAACAAACGGCCGGAGTTCGTATCAATTGTGGATATTGGAGGCAGGCGGGACCAGTGGATGAAGCGGGCCTATTCTCTGCCGATTTCAACAAATGTCAACAAGATTTTCTCGAAAACATTTGTTGCAGTCGATTCCGCCGAAGTCCGAAGTCGGCTTGCAGCAGCAACCCGGGTGGAGATCGTCATCCGAACTGTTTGAGTCAACTCAAACAGGCGCGCAACAGCATGACCGTCGCAACCCAATCGTTGTCACTTGCTCGCCAGCACGGATTTCCGACTCATCAAAACAAGCCAACATCCGAGGCATCGACAAATTGCTTTTCATCAAGGGGATCAATGACGAGGACGCTCGACTTCGTACTTCTTGAGCTTGCGGTCCAAGGTTGAGCGTTCGATGCCGAGAACCTGCGCCGCTTGAGATTTGTTCCAGTTGGTCCAAGCGAGTGTCGCCAGAATTTGCTCTTGCTCAATCAAATCAAGAGAGACTGCACGGAAACCTTCAACCTTTCCAATCGTGGTGGTCTTCATTTCTCCGGCTCCGAGGGCCGACAACTGGATGTCGGGTGCGCCGACAGTGTCCGTCGTACACAGAATTACGGCACGTTCGATGGTGTTCTGAAGCTCACGCACATTCCCCGGCCAAGGATAGTTGATGAGCGTCGAGATCGCGGCAGGGGAGATCGCAGTGACAGGACTATTGACCCTCTTGGCTGAGCGTTCGACGAAGTGCTTCGCCAAGATCGTGATGTCAGATTTGCGATCTCGAAGTGGCTCAACCATGAGTTCCATCACCTGCAGTCGGAAATAAAGGTCCTTGCGGAAGTGGCCTTGCTCGACGGAGCGTTCGAGATCGCGATTCGTTGCCGCGACCACTCGAACATCAACCTTCACTTCGGAGCCCCCCCCCACTCGTTCAAATGGATGGCCTTCTAAGACTCTCAAAAACTTTGCCTGAATGGCCGGACTCATCTCGCCCACTTCATCCAAGAATAGCGTTCCCGAGTGCGACTGTTCAAACTTACCCATCTTCCGGCCGATGGCACCGGTAAACGAACCTTTCTCGTGACCAAACAGTTCGCTTTCCAACAAGCTCTCGCTGAGTGCTGCGCAATTCATCGTGACGAACGGGCCGTTCTTCCGAGCACTGTGCTCATGAATCGCACGCGCTACCAGCTCTTTGCCCACACCACTTTCCCCACGGATCAGCACCGTGGCGCCTGTCGGGGCGATCCGTAGGATTCGTTCACGCAGCTTACGAATGGAGTCACTGTCGCCAATCAGCTCGGTTTCAATCTGAAGTTGTTCGCGCAAAGTTTGGTTTTCGGTTTCCACCCGAGCGAGTCCGGCGGCCAAACGATTCCGTTCGACGACTCGCTCCAAAGCCAAGGCCATCTGATCTGCGACTGCCAATGCATATTCGGAGTCGTCCGGATCAAGGCGGTTGTCGGGGTTGGTCGAATAGAGTTGAATCACTCCGAACAAACTGTTGCCCGATCGAATTGGAGCGCAGATGATGCTCTCGGCCCGGATGGCCCGCAGGCTGTCGCTGCTCTTGAAGCGATCATTTGCGTTCACGTCTTGTGCGACGACCGCAACACGTGTTTCCAAGACGACACCTGAGAGATAGTCCGATGTTCGTTCAAACGGGCGAGAATCGATCGACTTGTAGGCCACCAACTCCAACTGACTGGCCGAAGGCGAATGGTTCATCTGCTCCAGCGGGAACAACAGTACCGCACCGATATCGGCAGAAGTCACCTCAAACAACCCTTCCAATACGATTTCCGATAGTGAACGGGTGTCGGGTGCTGCACCCATCTTCAAGCCAAGGCGCACTAACCGCTGAGCCTCTTGGCCATCACGATCGCGCGAGGAGACCGCTTCGGAATCGGTCCTCGAATAACGCGTCGTCCCGGTGCGATGCACGATTTCGGGCCGAGGCTCGGTGCTGTCAGTCGATGTCACCGAGAGATCGGAAGCTGCAACAGGAATCTCGTGCGCCGTGTCCGCATCCATTCGATCACGCGACTCATCTTCGTTGAACGAGCCACGTTTGAAGCTAAAGCAAATTTGTGTATTGCCGAGTTGGAATTGGCGACCTTCGGTGAGGACCAGATCGCCGATGATTGGCTCGCCGTTCACGCGAGTCCCGTTGCGACTTCCCGCGTCGCGCAGCTTCCAGTGTCCGCCATCGAACAGAATTTCGCAGTGCGTTCGACTGCAAATCTCATCGGGAATCACGATCCGATTGGAGGTTGCGCGTCCAATCGTGGTGCTTTGTCCGGCCTGAAGCGAGAACAAAGTTCCGTCCATCGGGCCACTCTCCACGAGCAAAAATGCGGCGGCAGTCGCAACCTGTGTTCTGGGGCCGTTGGCATCCAAAATCGACGGTTTCGTGTTGGTCATAATCGGATCCATAAAGAACGTAAGGTGCGGGGAGTTTTGTGAAGGTCAACGTTTCCGGAAAACGTCGAATTTCCCCAAAATCAGCCGTTGGTGATTATCGACTTACACGAGGTCTTCTGGTCAAGTCGGGAGTTTCGTCGGTCAGTTCAAGCTTCGTATAGAGTTTGAAAGAACTAGAAAAGTCGTAGCTACCACCTCTCTGTTATTGTCGCCTAGACTACAGAAGTCAAATCTGCCTTGTTGGCAACCCTTCGGTCGCTTCAAAAAAGTCTGCTCGTTGCTCAAAAAAACGATGACCAGTTGCTTGACAAGCTTGCAGCGGGAATAGCGGCACTTTCTCTCGGTCTGACTTTCGGATCAGTGTGCATTCGCTGGAAGTCGATGCGAGTCGAGAGTCTCGGTTGTTGATCGCTCCGCAAGCCGAAATGTCTGTGTCCTCGATTCGACTTAATGCACACGCTGGTCAATCCGCCCGACAGTTGAAGCGTTTACTCGACGAGTTGCCTCAGCAACGTCTGCGAGTGCCCATTTCTAAGGCGGCAGGTAACTTAACGGGAATAGCCCCTGGGGGAATTGAACTGATGGCCAAGTTGGACCAGCGACCACATTCCACTGGATTCCTAAGTTCCGTCTGCCATTTAGGCTTGCCGACCGCCAATCACATCTCAAGAGAACCTGATTTGGTACGCCGGTTGCCTAAAGCAGATTTTTTGGCGTGAGGGGTTCCCCTTATTCGTCTGGCTTGAGTTGTTTTCAGTTTGTCTCAAACGTGGGCATTGCATGCGTCTCGACAACTATTCCATCGACGGATTCTATGACGAGATGTTCGACACGCGTGGAGAACCTCGCGGAGGTGCGAGCGCGTTGGCTAGGCGGCTGGCTTCGCTATCGGATGGCGAACTGGTGCGCAGGCAGCAGGCGGCGGACCTGACACTGCTCAACATGGGAATCACATTTGCCGTTTATGGAAACGAAGCCGGGACGGAAAAAGTCTGGCCATTCGACATCGTGCCTCGGATCGTCGATGCCACCGAATGGAACACGATCGAACGT
>JAYTXB010000060.1:0-3304 GCA_043743205.1 Schlesneria sp. | reverse complement strand
AGCGGAGCAGCCGGTGAAAGTCGAAGCGGTGCTCCGTCAGCTCTCGCGCGAGAGTATCCAGCAATTCGGGGTTCGTCGGCGGGTTGGTCGAGCGGACATCATCGACCGGCTCGACGAGTCCGCGCCCCGTCAGCAATCCCCACGTCCGGTTCGCGATGTTCCGCGCGAAGAAGGGATTCGTGGGTGAGGTCATCCAATCGGCGAGAACCTGGCGGCGGTCGCCCTCGGGATTCTGGTCGGGCATCGGCGTGGCAAGCGGATGGGTGAAGATCGCCGCTCCCGTGCGAGGATGCTTTGTGGCGTCGTTCTTCGAGGCCAGCAGCATCTCACCGCGCAAGGTCGTTTTGAAAGCGAGCGGCGTGAAGTAGGCCTGCATCCCGTAATAGTCGTCCTGACTCCAGCGGTCGAACGGGTGATGATGGCACTTTGCGCAGTCGATCCTCACGCCGAGCAGTGACTGTGACAGCATGGCCGCCGCGTCGCCGGGATCCTTCACCACTTTGTAGAAGTGCCCTGCTGGATGCTCGGCGAGCAAGCCGTCAGCCTCGACCAACTCTCTCGCAAATTGATCGAGCGGCTTGTTTGCGGCAAAGCTGTCGCGAATCCATTTGTAGTACGAGTAGGCTCCCTTGTGACCGAGTGCCTGACGATCGACTCGCAGCCAGTCAGACCACTTGAGCGCCCAATAGTCTGCGAACTCGGGCCGCTGCAACAGTGACTCAACCCAGCGCGATCGCTTGTCGGGCTGCGAGTCACTCGCGAACGCACGAGCCTCATCCGCCGTGGGGAGTTTGCCGATCAGATCGAGCGTCACACGACGCAAATACGTCGCATCGTCGCACACTAGCGAAGCGGTGATGTTGAGCTTCTGGAGTTTGGCATCGACCAAACGGTCGATGTCGTTCTTCATGTCCCCTCGCCCCGGCCTAGGTACCGCCGCTTCGGTGGTCGGGAGAGGGTTAGGAGGCTTCCCTTCGTCCGCAGCCACCGTTCGCGGCACGAGCGCCGTGAAGACGGCCGTCGCTTCCGAGTAAGCTGCCATGATCGCGACATCTCCCGCCACGTCCTGCGTCGTGACCACGCCCGATTCATCAACGGTCGCGATCGCCTCGCGGTTCGTCTGGAAGCGCGAGTGTCGCGTCACGTCCACTTCAAATCCGTCCGAGTAAATTGCGGTCACCTTGAGCGGTTGCATCGAACGCACAGCCAGGACTTTCTCAGTCGGTTCGATGCGGAGTGCCGTGACTCGCGGAGCATCTTCGCGCCCGACGGGCATCCCCAGTGCGATCCACTCGCGCAGCAGACGGTACTCATCGGTGCCGGGCAGGATGCGAACGCCTCCGCCGTGCGGCGAGCCTCCCGACACCTTCAGCAACAACAGGCTTTGCTCGGGAATCGCGGGCAGCACGCGCCGGCCGCGCGATTCCTGCGTGAGCGCAATGTAGTCAGCCGCCGGATCGAAACCGAAGACCGACAGCTTGAAACCGTTTTGGCCCTCAGCCTTGCCGTGACAGCCGGAGGCATTGCAGCCAAACCGGCTGAGTACCGGCACGATGTCGTTGGCGAAGTGCATCCCGCGCGGAGCGTCCGCCGCAGCAACGGCATTCGCCATCGCGGCAAACATCAGCAGGCACGGCCAGGTAACCATGGGTCGGTACATTGTGTGAGAGGCTTCGCAAAGGCAGGACATTGGGCGGGAGTAAAGCATCGGCCAAGTCGGATGCTATCTCTGCTTCGCCCCACCGGCAACCCGGACTTGAACGCCACGACCGAGAGTTTGCCCGTGTCGCAACTTCGCTGAATTGATGCCTATTCCCTCACTTGAATTGGCTGCGTATTGTCTCGCAGCCAATTCGTGATCCGTGTTCTGATATTCGATCCGCATTTTGACAAGGTCCGTGCCATGACTCGACTGTCGGTCAAATTGATCGTCGTCTGTTTGTTGCTTGCTGTGGCACGAGGAGCCGTTTCGCGAACCTCGCAATTGGAGGCCTCCCCACTGGAGCAAGCTCAATGGCAGCTTGGCGCAGCGGTCGCCTTCCAAACGGGCGACAAGGAGTTGGGTGGCAAAGCGGACGCGAACGCCAGCGATGCCGCCACGACTCTGGACATGAAGGCGATTCAGGGAAAGTGGCTGTGTGAAACGTCGGAAGAATCAGGGAAGGCGATCGACAGGAAGATCGTCAAAGGACAAGACCAGCGTCTGAGCATTCGTGGGGACAAGTTCACGATGATGCGGCTCTATGCCGAAAAGACGGGCGCGTACTCGGGCAAGTTTGAGATCGATGCCACGACGGGGCACTTCGATTTTGTCGGCAAAGGACCGACGGGAAAGCCAGTCCAATGGATCGGCATCTATGAACTCAAACGAGACAGCCTGAAGCTCTGTTTCCGTTATCAAGTGGAAGGCAAAGTCACACGCCCGACGGACTTCAAATCGGACGATGGACAGCCCAACATCTGCGTCTTTCACACATACAGACGGGAAAAAGCCGTCGTGAAGTAGTTGAGAGTTTCGCCTTTCGCTCCGCGAAAGTAGCGCTGCTTTCGCGAAGCGAAAGGCGACACACCCGACGGTTAATCCTGCCGTGTTCCTAAGTCCCGCGCGCGTGCCCAAACAGTTCAATGTGCTTGCGTGGAGAGAGCCGGAAGCCGAGACGCTGCGCGGCGGGGGCGAGCCATTCCGTGCGAGACGCGAGATCGGCGGAGGTGACTCCCTGCGGCATGAGCCAGACTCGGTCAGCCGTGACTTGAGGGATGTTGTTCAAGTAGGTGAGAACCTCCTCCAAGTCGGCTGGCGAGTCGATGACAAACTTGAGTTGATACGGTGCCGACGCCATCAGCCGCGAGACGATCTCCGGGCGAAGACGATCGCGTTCGTGTCGGTCGCGCCAGCGTGAGGCTTCGCGGGGACTCGAATTCGACAGCTTGGGGCTGATCGACATCAGGTCGGCCGCGACGGGGCGAAAGACGGTCCCGGCAGTCTCGATCGTGATGACTCGCCCCGCCTCACGGAGTGCCGCAGACAGTGGGAGGATCTCGGGTTGCAGAAGCGGCTCGCCACCCGTGAGAACGACGTGCGGGGACTCGAACTGTAAGACCTCGCGCAACACCTCGCGCCAGTCACGTTGTGGACCTTCTGGTTGCCACGAGGTGTAGGGCGTGTCACAGAACCAGCAGCGCAAGTTGCAGCCGGTGGTCCTGACAAAGACAGACGGCGTTCCCGAGAACTCGCCCTCGCCCTGAATCGAATGAAAAATCTCGGCAATGCGCACGGGGAACTCGAACTCGGGATCAGGACCAA
>JAYTXB010000059.1:0-3080 GCA_043743205.1 Schlesneria sp. | reverse complement strand
CCTACTTCAATGCCCTGATCGCTTACAACAAGGCCATCACGGACTATCACTTTCGACGCGGCACACTGCTCGAACACGACGGTATTCATCTGGCCGAAGGGGAGTGGACCGAGGCGGCTCAAGAAGAAGCCCTACGTCGCGCGTGGGCACGCAGCTTTGCAGCCCCTGATCGCGTCGGCGTGGGACACGAGTTCCGTGCGATGCACGGCCTGCCACCGGAACGTCTGACGACAGAACCGGCCGAGTTCTCGTCCCCGTTCCCGTATCCGAAAACGGACCTCTATCCCGGACTCCCCGTCGGTGCCGAGATTCATTCGGTCGCCCCCGGTGCCGAACTCCCCGGTGTCCCCGCCGCTGAGCCTTACGACAGCCCGGTTCCCCGTGAGACCTTGCCGAACTGAGTCCTCTCCGTTTACGAGCCTCATGAAATTCGTAGGATGGACGCCGTGTCCGTCCTCGTTTCATTTGAGAGCCACGGCAGACCGCTCGCCCTCGTAGGGTAAGGACTGGCGCATCAACAACTGGCGGTAACAATCTGATGATCGAGGTGAGCCGGGTGCCGTAAGGCCCCGGGTTCTTCGACGAAAAGTCCGGGGCCTCACGGCACCCGGATCACCAAAGCCAGACAGTGATTGATGCGCTGGCCCTAAGAGCCTATCCGAGAACCACGCCACACTTCCGAAGTCTCTGAAGACTTCGGAAGTTTTCGGATAGGCTCTAAGCGTCTCGCTTGCCCGTCTTTTTTCTTCCCCGCGCACTTGTTTCAGGAACCTCACCCCATGACGACCGCCGCCCCGACTCAGTTCACCGCCGTCCTCGATCCGAACGATCTCGCCAACTTGCCGCGCGACCTGAGCTTTCATCCGGTGGCGAATGACGCACCTAAAGTCCTGACGAAGGAACAGGTCGAGCAATTCAATCGCGAGGGCTATGTGAAAGGGATCCGCGTCTACAACGACGCCGAGATCGCCGACATTCGTGGCTACTTTGACCGGCTGCTCGCTCAAGTAGTCGCTGCCGGGGGAGACAGTTACTCGATCAGCTCGGCCCATCTCAAGTACGGGCGAGTGTGGGACATTGTGACCAACGCCAAGATCGTCGCCGCCGTGAAAGACCTGCTCGGTGAGAACTGCGTCGGTTGGGGGTCGCACTTCTTTTGCAAGATGCCGAAGGACGGCAAGACCGTCGCGTGGCATCAGGATTCGAGCTACTGGCCCCTCACGCCGTCGAAGGCCGTCACCGCGTGGCTCGCCGTGGACGATGCCGATGTCGAGAACGCTTGCATGAGGTTCGTCTCCGGCTCACACCACCACGGCAAGATGACGTTCCGCCCGAGCGATCCGAAGGAACACAACGTCCTCAACCAGACGATCGAGAACGTCGAACAGTTCGGCCACTTCGTCGATGACTGTTTGCAGGCGGGCGAGATCAGTCTGCACTCAGACCTGCTGCTACACGGCTCCGAAGCCAACCTGTCCGACCGCCGCCGCTGCGGCCTGACGCTGAGATACGCTCCGGTCGATGTCCACGCCTACATGGACTGGAACCAAAAGGGAGTCTGGGTCAGCGGCAACGATCCGAAGGGCCATTGGTCCAACCGCGCCCGACCGAGCGAAGAGTGAATGTCGAGAGCAAGCATGTCCATTGACTCGAAGCCATCGTTACCACAGCAGCCTCGCCGCACTTGGCGTCAGTGGTCAAAGCAGACTCGCGTGCGGATCGGCTTTGTGCTGATGCTCATCGCCGCTTTCGTACTGGTTGCAGCGTGGATGCCGCGACGCGCGATCATTCAGCTCATCTGGAACGGGGGCATCGCTCGCGAGTCTTCGTTCTCGCGACGATTGGACAGAACATTGGAGAGAATCGGGATTCCCGATCTGCCCCCAAATCTGATGAAACTTCATTTGTGATCGGGATTGGTTGAATGTCGATGATCGAATTGACCGTGTTGATTTAGCGCCAATTCGAACGGCTGCACCGAAAATCACTCCGTTACGGCGATTTCAGAAGCTGACAGTGCTCCAACTGCGTGGGGACCAAATCGGTCCCGGTTTAAGTGAACTCGCAGAAATGGAGTCGCTCGAACAGATCAGCGTGATAGAGATGCGTGCCGACACGCGGTTGGATCAATTGGGAGTTCTCCCGTTTCTCACGGAATTGAGCCTGTACGGTGAAGGACTGATATCGAACCCCTTGGAAGGCATAGAACATTGTCATGCGTTGGAATTCGTCTACTTCAACGACTGCCCCAGCGAGCAGGCGTTGAAATCGCTTTCGGACTGCCCCAACTTGAATCGGGTTTCCATTTACTTCGACAAGAACATGAAAGAGGAATGTCTCGAAGAGTTGGTCAACATCAAAGGGCTGAAACATTTCTCGGGATTCGGACCGACTCCTGTCGGTCCTCGCGCCCTCAAGTACATCGCAGGAATCTCCAGTTTGGAGAGCTTGACGCTTAACCCAACAGCGGTGACGGATGACGAACTGCAGGTACTTGCCAAACTATGTCGTCTACGGTTTCTGTACATACGTGGTCCGAACGTTACCGACTCTGGCATCGACAAACTTCGGTCTGTCTTTCCCAGCCTGTATTGCAACGGACCTTAATTGTGTGCAAGTCTCCTCTTGCTCATCTTGATCCGATATTTTCTGCTCTTCCTGTTGCGACGGGGCTCTCGGCACGATCATCGCAATCGACAATCCGTATATGCTTGGGATTGGAGTTGGCGTCACTGTTCTCTTACCGATCGTTTCGTTGGGCGGTTGATCGTCGGTTGGATTTGTCTGCACAATCTGGTGCAGGCTTCCACCGATGACGAGAAGCTGGACGAAGAGAAGCAGGCGAATTGATGAGACCTTCTGATCGGGGCTAGCGGCTTGGTGGCTGTTGGAATTGCATGACGCTGACTCGCACTAACGCCGTGACTTGTTTGATTGCTGTCGCTCTGACGCTCCTCTTTTGGGGACCGCTTTGGTGGGGCTATGGCTTCGTGGGGGGAGACCTCTACCCGTACTTCTTCCCGCAGAAGGCGTTCTTTTCGGATCGGCTGCATGCGGGGGAGTTCCCGTTGTGGAACAAC
>JAYTXB010000058.1:0-3022 GCA_043743205.1 Schlesneria sp. | reverse complement strand
AGGGCATAGCGGGTGCTTTCGGTATCGGTGGCGAAGATCGTGCGGTGAATCAACTGCTTCAGCGTGGCTGCTTTCACCACGAAGTACTCTTCGTCCTCAAACGTGGCGACGGGGGGGAAGTCGGCGGGATCTTCGGCGGAGAGGCGGAACTCGCTGTAGCCGCAGCGAATCCAAATCGCGTCGCCGGTGATCTCCAGTTTCACCACGTCGTCCGTCAACTCACGCAGCACCGACAACACACGCGCCGTCGGGAGCAACGCTTCGCCATTGGAGTCGGCTTCGATGTCGGGCAGGTTGCAGCGGATGCCGATCTCACTGTCGTTGCCGATCAGCGTCGCCTTGCCCCCCGCGACGAGCAACTTGATGTTCTTGAGAATGTCCTTCGTGGTCCGGCTCGGTACGACACCAGCCACAGTCTGGAAGGCGTTGGTGAGCGATACGCGCTGACAGGTAATTTGCATGGCGAAACAGTGCTTCTCGAAAGGGAAAGAGCCAATCCTCGGGACAGGCTTCCACGGCAATCGGCCATGGGCGGAACGGTCCAAATTTGGTGGGCGGATTGTAGCCAAGTCCCCTCGAAAACGCAGCCGTTCGGGCTGACTTTGGGCGACGATCATTTCAGCGAACAGCGGGTCTGAATTGACGAGGGCGAAGTCGGGGATTCAAGGTAGCTCTGTCGCTCCGCGACAGGTGGCGAGAACACAGAATAGGTAGCGGACCACCACGGACGAAGCCGATTTGCGCAGCGAGCGCTCAATCACAGACGCGCTTCCTGTCGCGGAGCGACAGGGCTACCTTTTGGCAAAGGTTGTCATCTCATAGAACTGGTGTTCGGGCCACCCGTGAGCGATTGCATCCCGATCAACGAATGGGCACCGAGGTCGTTTGGCATCAGTCGCCCGTCGTGGAGTGCCGACGCGACCAGAACCTGCTGGACTCCGCTCGCCCTCCACTCATTCAAGTCCGCGCGGCTGCGAACTCCGCCGCCGCTGGTCAAATGAATGTTCGGGAACTCCGTGAGAATGGACCGACAGAGCGAACCGGTTCGAGCGCCGCTTCCCATCCCCACGTCAGCCAGATCGAGCACGATCAGCTTGGAAACGCCGCACGCGATCACTTGACGAACAATCTCATTGGGATGGCGGCTCCAACCGGTCGCGGTCTTGGCCAGCATCGACACGCCGTTTTGAAGGTCGAGACTAAACGTGACCGACTCGCACTCGGCAACCATCGCTGTGAGGTCCGTCGGCGAACGAGACGACTCCAATCCGAGGATCACTTCACAACCGAGCGACCTCCAGCTCCGAACGTCTTCAACCGTCTCGACCCCTGCATCGACCAACAGTCGGAAACCGCTCTCGACGAGCTGTCGAGCCACGTCCCAATTCGGGCGGCGATGCACGATCGCATCGAGATCGGCCACGTAAAGCCGTTGGAAACCGAACTCACTTCGTAACGCACGCGCCACGTCGAGTGGAGCCGTTGATGTCGTGAGACGGCTCTTCAACGGCAGGTACTCATCCCGCCGACCCGCCACGCCACGCACGACGACGCCACCCAGCAGGTCGAGGACCGGCAGCACGAACGAATCAGGGAGTGACAGTGAATCAGTGGCCAGCATGCGAAGAAGCCCAGCATGGACAGGGATCGAAACAAGCGGAGATACTAACGGTGGGAGATACTACCGAGCGGCTTCTCGTTCCCAAGCTCCAGCTTGGGAACGAGCGTACTCGAAGCTCCAGCTTCGCGAGTGTGCAAGAGGACTCGAAGCAGGAGCTTCAAGCGACCGAGTTCCCAAGCTGGAGCTTGGGAACCAGAACAAGTTTCTCTGCGTGAGGTTTCACCGTGACCCATCCTGCTGCTCCTGTTACGCCCATTGTCGCTGCGGCCATGACTGGAGGTCGAACGCCCTCACTGACGTGGCGTTGTTTCATCTCATTTTTACGGATTGTCCTGCTGTTGCTCATCCTGCTCGTGTGGTTTCAACGATCGCTGATTTACCATCCGACCAAGGCGAAGGCGTTGCCCGCCTCGAGCAGTCGGCTCGATCACGCGGTCTTCGATGTCACCGTGAAATCGCACGATGACCAGACCCTCAACGGCTGGCTGATGATCGCGGGCCAACGGCCATCGGCATTGCGCGGTGATCTCAAACTGCTGCTTCATCCGAAGAAGCCCACGAAGGAAACGCGACCGCTGGTGATCGTGTTTCCCGGTAATGCCGGTCATCGCGCCTATCGGTCTCACTTGCTGCACACGTTTGGAGAACTCGGCGTCGATGCTCTGATCTGCGACTACCGAGGCTACGGCGACAACTCTGGTAAGCCGTCGGAGGCGAACTTCGTGCGCGACGCGCGGGCCGTGTGGGATTACGTTCACAAGACGTTGGAAGTGTCGCCTCAACGGATCGTGCTGTATGGGGAGTCGCTCGGTGGCGGAGTGGCCGTGCGATTGGCGAGCGATCTCGGTCGCGACGGCATCGAACCGGGTGGCCTGATCGTGCAATCGTCGTTCAACTCACTGGTCGCAGCCGGCGGCTATCACTTCCCGATCTTGCCCGTCAGCCTGATCCTGATCGATCGCTTCGAGTCCTCGCGTCACATCAAGAACGTGACTTGCCCGATCCTGCAACTGCACGGCGAACGTGATCGAGTCGTCCCGGTCTCGCTCGGCCAGAAGCTGTTTGAAGCCGCCCCCGCCGTCTCCTCACGCAAGATCGCCAAACGCCAAGTCCTCTTGCCCAACGCGGATCACAACGACGTGTACGGCCCCGATCTGCCGCTGGTCGTCGAGGCCTTGCGCACGTTTCTCAAGCAGGTTGCCGTACAGATCGCTCGGTGAAGTCGTTCAACAGCGAAGCGGAAACAACCGGCTGGTCTTGTGGAGTACCACGGCCAACCCGCGTCTCATCAACTATCGAGGCTTGGTGAGCCGGGTGCCGTGAGGCCCAGGACTTTTCGGCGAAGAATCCGGGGCCTCACGGCACCCGGCTCACCTCGATCATCAGATTGAGACCGCCAGT
>JAYTXB010000057.1:0-5670 GCA_043743205.1 Schlesneria sp. | reverse complement strand
ACGTTTCCCTCTCTGGATCTGTTGGGAGCTCAATTGTGTCCAAGCCAGAAGGGATCAAATTCAAGTGGAAGGTGAAGATTGACAGCTCGGAGTGGATGGTCTTCCCTCGCCAAGCCAAATGACCTCAATCATCAATCAACTCGGCATGCAGATGCTGACCTCCGTCGAACACGATGCAGCCTTCGCACTGGGAGATCAGCCGAGACACTTCGTGATCGCCCGCCAAGGGAGTCATGAACAAGTCTTCCACGAACTCGGATTCGAGCCGACTGAGCAGATAAACCGATGCCCAATCGGTAGCCCGTGCGATCTGGGAGGCCGCTAACAGATCGGGAGGCGCGGCATTGCGAAGCGGCTTGAGCGCTTCGCGGGGACTGCGAAAGGAACGCAAAATGTCGATCCCCGGCGTGGCCGGTGCGCCCTTTCCCGCCGGTGCTTCGAGGTCACACAACACAATGATGCGTCCCTCGCTGGCCACGAGATTGCGTGCAGCATCCAGTGCCGCGCCGAGTTGCTCCCAGCCGATCGGGTCACCTGCGGCGGTTGGTATCGAAAGAAAAACAGTCTGTCCGCGTTCGTCTCCGCGCAGCCGCCAGTGATCATCGAGAACGGAAGTACCAAACTTGGTGATGGCTTCGGGCTGTCCAGCCAGAATCTGAGCTGCTCCACCACGTCGCCCTGACGGAAGGACTTGAATGCCAAACTGAATCCCGAGCAGCCAAGAGAGTTCGGCGACGAGTTGCCTGAGCGGTCGATCATCATCCGGCCCGAGTTCACTGTGACCCTGTCCGAGTGTCTTCGTGAAAGCTTCGGTATTGGATAGCCCCGGATAGAACATTCCCAAAACGTTGCGTCGGCCTTGCACGGGATCAAAGCCCAGCCGCGAGATCGGGATCACAAAGTCAGCCTCTAAAACTTCGTGCGCGAGATAAATTCGCTCCCCTCCCGCACTCGAGGCGAGATAGCCGACGCTGTCTTTGGCCGTCGGGTCATGCACCTTCCAAGCCACTTCTTGGCGGATCGCTTCGGGCAGCAGTCGTCGGGGATCGGGCGTTCGGGCGCCGGTCAACGAAGGGGGTTGCAGAATCAGGATGTTTTCGGGCAGGACATCGCCGGCGATCATCGTGGCACACAACTCGGCGATGATTTCGTCGGCAGAAGGGACGCCGCGATCGAGAGCCATGACGATCCGATCGCCGGGCACAACTGCCTGACGGACTGCGGGAAAGTCGAGCGGAGTGTTGAGACTCGCGTGGATCGCCGAGACCACGTCACTTAACGGCGGTGGCCCCGCATGATGAACCAACAAGCGATCACCATCGATCTCGCCCTCCCAACAACCGTCCACGCCATACTCGAGTGAAATCACCGTCATCAATGCTTCCTGAAGGTGCCTGTCGCGGGCCTGAAAATGAGATTGATTGCTTACCCGGTTGGATGCAGAGTTTTCCGGCTCTCCGCCATTCCTGTTGGCCCGCAGAAATTAGCCGCAGGGCGCTAGCCCCGGTTCAGCGAAATCGAACGGGGGCTAGCGCCCCGCGGCTGATGTACCACAAGAATCAACACGAATGGCGGAGAGCCAGTTTTCCTCGCGCGAGGTATAGCGACTTCATCCTTCACCGCCAACGCAGTGCATAGGCAAGCACTTCGCTGACGATTAGAGTGGTCGCCGCCGACTCGATCCGCGTGTCTTCACCAGCGCAATCCCGGTCATCTCCGGTCCTTCGCACCCCTTCAGGCAAGCTCAAAGTCGATCCATGCACGACGAAGACGACGAACTGATGTTGCGGTTGCAAGGCGGTGACCAACACGCCTTCCAAGAACTGGTTCAGCATCATCAGTCGCCATTGATCGGATTCTTCTATCGTCATTTGCGAGACTGGCAGCTTGGTGAAGACCTGTCGCAAGAGACCTTACTCCGCATCCACAACACCGCTTGGGATTATCTGCCGCGCGGTCTGTTCAAAGCGTGGATGTACCGGATCGCTCGCAACCTGCTCATCGACACGACACGCAAACGGTCGCACGATGCGCTCGTTCGATCCGTGCGCAGCCGCCCCGGTTTGGATGGCGAAGAGAGCGACGACATTGTCTCGCGATTGCCCGGAGATATCCTTCAACCTGGAGAGCAGGCCGATCAAAAGGAACTGTCGCAACTCGTCGATAGCCTCTTGCCACAGATTCCCGAAGATCAGCGATTGACCTTCATCCTATATTCATTTGCCGGTTTGAGTTTGCCCGAGATCGCGGAGGCCATGGAGGCCAACTTGCCGACCACCAAGAGTCGATTGCGACTGGCGCGAGAAAAGCTGCGTGAGAAGCTGGCTCTCAAAGGGATCCTCGACCCGAACATTGCTGGCTGACGACACCGGATCGAGCGATGTCAGCCAAGACGACCGATTGAAACACCGGATCTCGCTCACTCCTCAACCACATCACCTCGAAGGAGACTCGCCATGAGTTACTTCAGCCGACTGACCGACATCGTAACCTGCAATCTTTCGCTGCTGCTGCTGCAAGAGACCGACGACCCTCGCGCCGCGATCGCAGAAATCGTACGCGAGATGCGGGAGGGATTGAGCGGTGCCTTGCGCAGCGTCAATACGGCGGCAAATTCCGAGGCGCGGCTGCTGCAAGAAATTGAAGAGCATCGGGCCACTGCGGCAGCGTGGGCTGGCAAGGCGCGCGGACATCTGGTCTCCAAATCCGAGACTGCGGCGCGCGAGTGCCTGCTTCGTAAGCGAGAAATCGAAGACTTGATCGCGGGTCTCGAACAGCAGCACAACGCGGCCGTCGGCACGAAGGAACATCTCGCGACAATGCAACGCGCGCTCGAAGCGCGACTCGCAGAAGCCCTACGCAAGCAAGCCAGTCTCGGTGCAATCCCCGGCAGTGAAGAACCGACAGCTCTCGCCAATGCAACTCTTCTGCCCGCGAGTACTCCACCCGACGACCGTCAGCTTCAGATCGACGCGGAACTGGCCGCGATGAAGCAGGAATTGGGCGCCTGATCGCAACTCAATGGACCTTTCCAAAAACAAGTTGTTAGCAGGGTCTTCCAATGGCGTCTCCTTGGGCTGTCGATACCTTGAACGGGCACCAGTGAGACATTGGCCTCGTTGAACCGTGCGAGGGAAAATGACTGTGCCTCTCGTCCGCGCCCACTTCAGTCGCGTCTGTTATCAGGCCGGTGACGTGGCTATACCTCACGCGGCCGAAATTGACGCAACTTCGCGCTACTGTTGTCCCGTCGCTCCGCCGACGGGACGTCTTGTCGGCGGAGCGACAAGACTACAGTAGTTGTCCTAATTTTCCGTTCGGCCCGTGGCGTCAATTTCCCCCGCGCGAGGTATAAACTCGGCCGTGAAGGTTGGCGGTTCGTGACTTTGTCGTTCTGAGACCGGGGAGGCAGTCGTGCTGAACATCGTGGGACAACCGGTTGGCCAGCAGCGCGGGCTGGGGCGGCGAGGCTTTCTGACGGTGGGTGGCCTCGCAGCGGGCGGGCTTTCTCTGGCCGACTTGCTCAGGGCGCGAATGGCGCGCGCGACGGAGGCTCCCGGTTCACGAGCAGGCTCGGCATCGAGCATGAGCGCGAGCAACACTCGCCCCAAGAGCGTCATCTTTTTCTTTCAGTCGGGTGGCGCGTCTCATCTCGACATGCTCGACATGAAGCCCCATGCGGTTCCTGAAGTGCGTGGGCCGTTCACGCCCATCGACACACGGATGCCCGGTCTTTCCGTCTGCGACTTGATGCCGGGCCATGCCGCCATTGCCGACAAGCTGGCTGTGATCCGGTCGATCACGCACAACTTAGCCGTGCATGATGACGCGACACATTGGTTGCAGACGGGCTATCCGCTTTTGAACGCGCGGCAGCAAGGGCAGCGGCATCCGTCGCAGGGTTCGATCGTGTCGGCCTTGAAAGGGAGCCACAATGCCGGGATGCCCGCCTATGTCTGCATCCCCGAGGACTATCGCAAGCATCTCGGTTTTTACGAACACGCGGCGTTTCTCAGTTCGCGTCACAACGCACTCGATGCCGGAGGCGATCCGAGTCTCGGGAACTACAGCAGTCCGAGTTTCAGTCTTCCCGCCGATGTCACACTGTCGCGCGTCGAAGATCGGCGCGAGTTGCATCGCCACTTGGATCGACTCGCGCGACGTGTCGATCTCAGCCTTGAATACACGGCGTTCGATGATGTCCAACGTCAGGCTCTCGAACTGACGACGGGATCGGCCGCACGTCACGCCTTCGATCTGTCCGAAGAACCGGTCGCGTTGCGAGACGCCTATGGTCGCCATGCGTTTGGTCAGTCGGCGCTGCTCGCGCGGCGGTTGGTCGAAGCGGGCGTGTCGTTCGTTACGATCAATCTGTACGAGAAGGATGTCGATTGGTGGGACGACCACACCACAATCGAGAAGAACCTGCGGAAGCGATTGCCGCGTTACGATCAGGCGGTCTCGACACTGATCCGCGATCTCGAACAACGCGGCCAGTTGGACAACGTCCTCGTCGCTTGCTTCGGTGAGTTCGGTCGCAGCCCGCGCATCGACACCGGTGCGGGGCGAGGCCACTGGCCCGGTGCCATGTCGGCCGTGCTTGCGGGAGGCGGCATTCGAGCCGGGCAGATTATCGGCTCAACGGACTCGACCGGCGCGGTGCCGCTTGATCGGCCGCTCGGCCCCGGCGATCTGCTCGCCAGCATCTACAAAGTTCTCGGCATCGATCACGACAGCACCATCCGCGATCGTCAGAACCGACCGGTTCCGATCCTCGCGAGCGGCAGTCCGATCGCGGAATTGTTTTGACGCTGATCCGCTCGGAGCACTTCTGATTGTTCTCAGAAAAGTGTGTAGATGAACGGGGCCAGCACCGATCCCTGCACGAAGAAGAGCAGCAGGCCCAACCCCAGCAGCACGATCAAGATGGGCAGCATCAAGTAGTGCCCTCGTGCATAGAAGAAGCCGAGCGTGGCGAGCAACAGTCTCGGTAACGAACGGCGGTCGGAGCGAGTCAAGTCGCGCGACGCGGTGACCTGCATCGCCAAGCCAGCATCGACTGCGGAGTCTGACCGCTTGTAACAGTCAGGGTTGTCGCGCGGTGTCAGCGGCTCCCAACCGAGTACTTCCATCGGAAGTGAGTCGCTCCACGAATGAAATGGGTGCGTCCCATTGCGGCGACGTAGCAACCGTCCGGCGGGAACGATCAGCGTGAAATAGATGACCGTCAGCAGCACCGTCAGCACGAATCGACCCTGCCAATGTGCGAGCGTCATCCACCACTGACAAGGGTGTTCGAGTGCCTCGGGAAGCCACGTCCCCAGCACCATCAGGACCAAGCCGACGAACAACATCGTCAACCACAAGCCATCGAACGAACTGACAACGCACAACCAACAGAACGCTCCCGTCAGAGCGAACGCGCAACCAAGGGCCAGGCCAAACTGAGCTAACTGCTCGACGCGCGCCGCTTGCCGTCGCTCCGCCAACGCGACCGCATAGCGCTGCCGTACAGGACCGAGATCGGCATTCATCGCAGGGTTGCTCATCGTTTCAATCTCAGTGGGAAACCTATACCTCGCGCGGTCACGAATGAGGCCTTGGCGAGCCGCACGCCGTCAGGCTGCGGGTTCTTGATCGCCGCAGGAAACCCGCAGCCTGACGGCATGC
>JAYTXB010000056.1:0-22970 GCA_043743205.1 Schlesneria sp. | reverse complement strand
CCCTGCCGAGCCATCAGCGTGCCTCCTTGCACAAGGGTTTGCACGATCCTCGCGAGAACACGAAAATCAAAACAGGCCACTTTCAAAACAAAGCCTAGCTTCGGAGCATCCTGGATCCGTTCAAGAACCTGCTACGAACCCAGACCGGACAGTAGGATGTAGCCCAGCCATCGGACATTTCGGTCCAACCAATATTTCGCCACGCGCGCGTTAGCCATGCAGTGAAGCGATTGAAATCTCCCTTGTCTCGTCTCAGGATTCGTCGCCATGACCAACTTGCTTCGTCGCGTTCAATCGTTGCACTATTCAAAGCCAGCGATGAGCGTGATGTTGCTTTCAATGCTGCTGTGGGCGTGGCCAGCACGGGCGATGGAACCTCAGCGGCTTACCGTGGATGGTCGGATGAAACGCGATCCGGTGTTTCTCGATCCCGAGGGAGCGGAACTGCTCTATGTCTCGCAGGACAGGCCGAATCGATTGCGATTGATGAAGCTCAATTTGAAGGAGAGCCAGTCTACGCCGCTGCATCCAGATGAAACTCGCTCCGAATTCGAGCCAGCGGTATCGGCGGATGGGCGGTACTTGGCCTATGTCCAGAACAGAGGCAACCTCTCGCTAGCGATGGTCGTTCACGATTTGGTTGAGAACAAAATCACCGAGCTTCCGCCGGGTGGTGGCTTCTCGGGAATGCACAGCCCCACGTTCACTCGCGACAACCGACGAATCTTGTTGAGCTATCCCGAAGATGGCAGGCAGTCGATTTTCTCCGTTGATCTGGACTGCAAAAACCGGCAGACAATCGTCACATCGGTGGGAGTCAACAATTGGCCGCACTGTTCGCCGGATGGTCGCCAATTGGTATTCAGTTCCACACGCGATGACGACTACGAATTGTATACCTCGCGCACGGATGGCTCACGGGTGCGGCGTTTGACGACGAGTCCGAAGCAGGATATCCGCCCCAAGTTTTCTCCGGACGGCAACCGTATCGCGTTCACGAGTGGACGCGATGGCAACTACAACATCTACGTGATGAATGCCGAAGATGGCAGTTGCCTGACACCGGTAACGAGTCACCAGGAACACGACGACTACGCGACATGGCATCCGAACGGAGGACAATTGATCATCGTCTGTGAACGCGATGGCCAGTTCGACCTATATTCGGTCAGGCTGCCGTAGCCGCACTGGCGAAACGATTGGGTTTCGGGGATTTCCGGCTCGTTGAACCTTCTTGCGAAAGCAGGCGATCCGCCCCGCAAATCACTCCTGAGGACTCGTCAAAGAGAACAGCCGCCACGTAAATGTGGCGGCTGTTCTCGCAAATTCTTTTTCAATTGTCGGCGGGATCTATGGTGTTCGCCGCGGTTGCCCCATTTTTCCAGCTCCTGACGAACCGCCCGCACTTCCAGGCATCGACTCACTGGAAGACGAACTGGATGACCCCCCCGACTTCTTGCGGGGACTCTTCGGAGCCGCCCCTTTTCCCGGTGCCTTTCCGCCCGAACTGCCACTTCCCCCCATCAACATGTCGAACGCCGCTGATCCTCCATCAAGTCCGCTGGCAGCCTTCGCACCGGTATCCTTGAATTGAATCAACAAGCCGCGTTCTTCATCGACGCGTTTCTTCAGCGCCTGCTCTTTGGACTTATCCAAGGCGGGATCGAGTTGCCTGAGCTCACCGAGCGAATTCAGCACGACCGCCTCGGGGAGCAAACCGAGTTTCGTGACTGGACGCCCCTTGTCTGCCTTCAATCCCAATTCCGGATGCTGCTCTGGGCTGAGATCGAAGTCGCCCGCCGCATCGAGCAAGACATCGCCCGTATTAAAGGCAACCTCTTTGGCATCTTCATACGAAAGCGCGGCGGCATCCACGACGATCGTCTTTTTCTTTTCGGCAATAAACTGGCCCACAGACAAAATCCGCAGAGTGTCCGCGAGCATCGTTCCGAGTTTGGAGTCCCACTCGAACATGGCGATGCTGGCGACTGCTTTGGCGGCTCGTACTTTGTCATCTCGTGTCGGATCGCGTTCCACGTCCTTCAGGAAATAGTCCACGCTGTTCGGGATCACCGAAGCATTCGAGATGTTGCTCCAATCGGTTTCACGTTCTGGCCCTTCGGTGTAAGCCGGATCAACCACCTCTTCGCGCGCCCGTTCAAAGTTAGGATTGCGAATTTTCAGTTTGACGCGGTAGCGGTAAGCCATGCCGGGCTGGACATCAAAATCAAAGTATCGGAACAGCAGCAACCGGCCATTGGCAGTCAAACGCTGTTTGATATCCGGAACAGTCATTCGGCCACCGCCGCCGCCGCCGCTCGATTCCCCCATGGAAGACTGCATACTAGTCATCATGGTGTTGGCGTTGTTACTCGACATCATCTCCTGTCCCATTTGCCGCAGATCGTTCTGGCCTGCCGACAAGCCACGTCGTCGGACCTTTGGCTCGGATTGAAGCTGAGCCTTCTCGTACTCTTCAACCAGCTTCTGTTGCAGCTTGAGTTCGCGTTCCATTTCCTCCGGCTTCAACTGAAAGTCCCGCACGTTGGGGTGCGTGGCATGGTCACCCCAGTACTCTAAAATTCGGTGAGGCAACGACATCGTAATGACTGAGTCCGTGACTCCCGTTTGAACGGGGTCCAATTCAAAATCGGAGGCCTCGTTCAGCACTTCGATTGCCGTATCAAGATTGACGACTTCCCATTTACCAGACCAAGGGTTCGGACCAGCCACAGCCGCTTGCCGCTCTAACACGAAGTCGAGCAACTCGAACATCAGACCTGCGTCGGCAGCAGTCGCATTGAGGGCACGCTGATACTTCTCGACCTGCTGCCGGAGTGGGAACACGCCGCGAACAGCAACATATCGAACGCCTCGCGCCGCAACCTGACCGCCGCCACCACCGCCTGATCCCATGCCGCTGTACATGTCAGCCCCGCCGGGCATTGCTGCTCCACCCCCATGTGCCCCGCCGCCGTGTGCTCCTCCACCTGCGGCCACTGGAGTCGGCAACCTCATCGCTGCTCCTCCTCCTCCTCCTCCTCCTCCATGCGCCCCACCCCCGTGAGCGCCTGCGACCGGGTTGGCTCCGGCCGGGTTGGCTCCCCCACCAGCGGTTGCTGCTCCGGGGAGCTTAAACCCGGTGCCCGCCGCAGGGGTGGTGCCAGCAACGGCCGACCCGGCATCTACGCTGGCTTCACTACCTCCGGAAGCCATGCTCGAACCCGCATCTGCCGAACCGGTTGGCTTCACCCCCAAAATGGCTCGACCGGAACTTGCCAGTAAAAACTCCACGGGCAGATACTCCGGCTCCCGCGCCAATTCGCGTTTGCGGTATAGCGGATGCCAGATTGGAGTCGTGAACTCGAACTTCGTTTGGTCAATCCGTGAGAACAACTGAGTGGCGCGGTCGTTGAAATCGACGACCTTGAACGTCTCCTGCTTCTCCTTGGGCCACGGATTGGTCGCAGGAGAAGTGATTCGAGTTCGGGCATCTTTCGCCTTCTTGTCCAACTCTTCGGGTGATCCCGCGAACTTCGACCATGAGGTCGAACTGAGGGCCACTAGGACCAGCAAGACAATCAGTCCCAGTCCCATTTTCTCACCGTGATCGATGAACATGCCTTTAAAGTTGATGTTCTTGAGCTTCTTCATGATTCATTTCCTCTGCTCGAAAAACGCGGAGCGACCTCGAACAAGTTTCCGGCGATGGGCAATCAAGGATTGGGACGCGAACTACATCAACAGTCACGAAGTCCCCGTCGGCTTCGCGGCGTCTGTAGGAGGCGGGGCCGTTTCGGACTTCGGCTTGGAGTCCGCAGGTTTGGCTTCTGACGGAGGCACCGCCTCTTCAGTGGCTGCCGCCGGTGTCTTTGACTCGCCATCCGCCGGAGCCTCCGGCTTTGCGTCAACTTCAACGGCGACTGGTTCCACTGTCGGAGCAGGTTCGGTCGTGGGTGGTGCGGTCGTCTCAGTCGTTGGTGCCACGGGTGTTACGGGCGGAGAATTGGGTTGAACAACAACCGGATCGGGCTTCACTTCGTTATACAGCGTGATGATTCCGCAAATGGCGACGCGCGACATGTTCGGGTCTTGGACGGAGTTCATGAGCGCGGCCAATCCGGCTTGGCCCTGAGCTGTGGCGGCCCCTCCACCACCAGCACCTCCTTCAATCGAAAAGCCCTGCGAAGAGGAGCCTCCAGACGCGTTTTCAGAACTAAGTCCGGTTGAACTCCCACCACCGGCAAACGACTCGGAGCCTCCAGCAGAACTCATATTAAACCCGCCGCCACCACTGCGACCCTCAGGATCATCGTCGTTCAGCCGAACCACTTGAACTCGGATGATTTCAATCGGCCAAGCCGACTTCTCACTGGCAGACAACTCCGAGATGAGATTCGGAATCTTGCGATGGTCCATGATCAGCGTCATGTAGAAGCCGCGAGTCCGGAACGGAAGAGCCTTATCGTCGTCGATATAACGTCGCACCATCGAGGCCGCGCTACCGCCCGGACCACCTGCCCCCAAGGCCGCTGCGGAACCGAAGCTAGACATACCTGCCCCCTGGCCACCCCCTCCCGAACCGTCGTCGCCCAATTCTTCTTTCACATCGAAGTCAGCGGCAGCGGTCGTCGCTGCACCACCTCCGCTGCCGCCCGAACCACCAAAACCACCGCCACCAAAACTCGACGTGTCCATCGCACCACCACCGCTGCTTGACATACCACCGCCACCGCCTGTGGATGGCAACGTCCGTTGGCCAGCGGGCTGACCGCCATGTAGTGTCAGTTTTTCAATCACATGGATATGAGCATCCACTCGCGTACTGTTGGCTCCACCGTTGACCTCCGCGATCAATTGCAACAGCCCTTCCAGCAGCCAGAGATCCTCTTGAGCGTCCCACATATGCTCCGAGGAAGGTGCGACATCTCCCCACATGTGGCGAGGAAGTTTGCTCAAGTTGAAATCGACAATGCCCGAGCCGTCGATTCGATTGAATGGCCGCAACGTCTCCCAAACTCGCCGCCAGTCGTTCTCATAGTCTGTCCGATAATTTTCACGACCAGCCACATCGATCGTTTCTCGATAACCGGTCTTCGCCGCGAACTCGGCGACCGTTTCTGGCCATGTCATGCGGGCTCGTTGGCGTTCCCAGAGGACGCGCGATGCAGACTTAACGGCGAGATCTTGCTGGGTGTTAATCGTTTGCAATCCGGAGGACCACTCCGAGTTTGGAACCTCACCTGCGGGAATCTTTTTCTCCGCCGCTTCAATCTCAGTTTTACGTGCCGCGATCGTGGCTGCCATCGTGCCTGTGTCCATCCACCAACCGATGACCGTCATCAGGATTCCCATTCCCAGCAGGATCCAAAACTTTTGCTTCAACACGGGTTCCAGGCGTTCCATGATGATCGCTTTCCAATAAGCAGTTGACCGAAAAACAAGACAAAGCGCACGGGTTGCAAACTCATTCGAGGCTGTCAACGCGGCCGAAAAAAACAGCGTGTTCACATGTGACGGGCGTGAAACACGATCACTCGACAACAACCATTCTGCGCTACGTAGCTGGTATCACCGGATTGGTAGCAGGCTGAGCTGCGGGATTGGGCACGACGGGAGGAACCACATTAGGGGCGACGGGATTGGGGACGGCCGTCGCCGGAGCGACCGCTCCCGGAACAATTGCCGCCGCAGCGGCTGCGGCGGCAATGTCGTCGCGAGCTTTGCCAACCGGAGTTGGCTGCCACACGAACTGAACAGTAAACGTCGTTTGACGAACGGGGATAACGACGGTCTGACCTTTGTCTTCGTCTCCAATGGTGGGTCGCCCACCCACCCCGGCTCCCGATGTCGCGCCAGCGGAGCCGAATGGATTTCCACCAGCGGGGGAATTGCCAAACGGTTGGCCCGACGTTCTCCCTCCCGCCGAAGTTGGCTTGCCATTCGGATAGAACAGGATTTCCTTGTTGTTGTTTGAGGTGGCAATCGTGGCGTGCGAGATGCCAATCACTCGTACGGGAACATCGGCGGATGTCGCGTTCAGACGTTGCCCCTGCTTCACGAACGTACTTTGTAAATTGCCGAGAAAAGTGGCCCTCACGTAGTTCGCGCCTTGGCCTATATTGGCCTTTTCTTTCTCATCATGGTAATGCACGCCTTGCAACGTGAAGATGTAACCTGGTCCCTTTGGCCCGGTCTTTTCCTCAGCAGGGGTCATGTAACCCTTCACACGCACGTCGATGGCCGGGCTGGCATACCAAGTCCCCACATCGGCGTATTTCTTACACGTGATATTGCGAATCGAGATTCGATTCATCTTCCTAATCTCGGTCTCATCCTGTTGGTCACCCACGTCGCGCGGCAGACACTCGTCGATGGCTTTGTAGACCTCCATCCAGTACTCGCGTGTCTGAAGCGAGCCAACAAGCTTTTGTCCTGCCGTCTGTAAGGTTTTGTTTTTGGATTCCTCGGCGGTGTACTTGCTCTTCAAGCCCGTCGCTTCGGTTTCGATCTTGGTCGCTTCTTCTTCTGCTGCGCCGAACCGCGCCTTGCTGACCGAGTGCCACACGCCACCGTAACCGGCTGCCGATGTCGCCAAACCGATGAGTAGTGTCGCGGCAGTCGCCACGGCCCATGGCTTCTTGCGACGAATCTTCCGTTCGAGAGCAATCTCGGGCGGCAGGAGCGTTGTGTGAATCTCGGTCAGCTTCAGCGCTTGAATCGCGAGACCATACGGCACGACGAACGTCAGCAGGTTGTCTTGGAACAACGGTGCGTTCAACACGTGATCGCCCGCCAGCCCCTTGAACGTGTCCACTCGCTCGACTTCGTACTGCAAGTTTTGTTGCAGGAATTTTTGGAGGCCCGCCAGTCGGAAGCCATTGCCGACGCCGATCAGCCGACCGATCTTCGCGCTGCGATTGACGCTGGAGAAGAAGCCGATCGAACGCTGAATCTCGGCGACGTAATCGTTGAACACGGGACGCAGAGCTTGGAAGACGGCACGCGGATCGGGCGACTTCGTGGCGTTGCACTTCAGATGCTCGGCCTTCGCGAACGTCAGCTTCATTTCCTTGGTCAAGGCCCGCGTGAAGTGGTTGCCCCCGACGGGCATATTCCGAATCCACATCTTCTTGCCGTTGGTGACCATCAGCGTCGTGTTGTCGCAGCCCATGTCCACGACCACCGAATAATCCTCGGCGTCTTCACGTGGTTCACCGACCCGCACACCCATGCGGTCGTAGCAGAGGAAGTTATAGAGTGCCAGCGGCGCGATCTGGATCAGTTCGACTTCGACCTTCTTGTTCAGGAACGGTCGCAGATGATGCTCCACTTGCTCGCGCTTCATGGCGAACAGCCCGACTTCCGCGTCGAGCAAGAACCCGCTTTCCTCAACGCCACCGCCGAGTGGTTGGAAGTCCCAGATCACCTCTTCCAGTGCGAATGGAATCTGCTGGCGAGCTTCATACTTCACGATCTCTTTGACGCGGCTCGCTTCGATCGGAGGCAACTGGATGAACTTGGCCAACGCCGTCTGACCGGGGAGGCTGATCGACACCAAATCGCCCGCAACCTGGTTCCGCGAAAGGAAGGTATCCAGCGCCTGTTTGATGAGTTCATCTGGCACGGCATCCGGTTGACTGAGCAATTTCGGATGCGGCACGTAGTCGAAGGCGACCGCCACGACTTGCTTCGCCGCTTCGGCATACCGCAGCTTGACAGCCTTCAGTCCCGCTTGACCAATCTCAATGCCCCACGCGGCTTTTGCTTCTGCCATGATCGTGAATCCCCGAGAATTCGGACGAAGCGAACCGGCGACTTCCGCAAGAAGGTCGCTGAGTTCGCGAGTTATTACCGATGTCGATGAAGTTGCGAGAGACTAGAAATGTTGCTGAGAAACCTACCAAACAGAGACTCGCGAATGGAAGGCACCCGCTACCTCTGTGGTATCGGTCGAGTGCCCACGAGAACCGAATTGTCACCGACAGAAACAGGCAGGACCGTCGAATGAGGGCCATGAACCAAGGCGAAACTGACTCCAACCCCATTGACTCGCACGCCGCTATACTTGCGTCCCAAGGCAATGTCAACCAGCCTCGATCACGGCTTGTCCCACCAGCGACGTTCGCCATCGAACCGTCACTCGATTCACCGCCGCTTCCATCAGAACAATCGGCAGAGACGGCTCACCTTCGCCAGCTTTGAGGTCGCGCCGAACAAGGTCGAGTCGAGACCACCTTCCCTCACTGTCGATCAATTCGGCTCATGGCGAATCGTGCCATTGGCAGATACGACGACAGCGCATTCTCGACAGTTCCCGGAATTTTCGTGGTCAACTTTTGACGCTGCGTGTGGGAGGAGTTGTTCCGTCGTTATCATCCGCTCCAACGCTGCCATCCCGCCGCCCCGAATCATCCATCCTCTCCGCTCGTTTTTTCCTCAGGCTGTTGCGCAGTCATGAACCACGACCAACGAACGCCGAACGAATAGCAGGACTATGAGTCTTCAAGACATTGTGATCTTGGTCCCCAGCCACAGCCTGGAGGACTTTCCCACCGAGCAACCGGACAAGCCCGCCGCCAGTTTGCTGAACACGTTTGCGGTGGCGTGGCATCCGGAATTGCTGGCTTGGACGGGAGCATTGCCGCGTTGGCGTCGAGCCGACGAACCCTCGGCCCTGCACAACGGACAGTTGATCTTCGTCCCAACCGTCTGTGACGACTGGCTTCCTCATGGCTGGGTCGAGGACGCAAAGGTGGCCGGTGCGACAGTCATCAGCGGGCTGCACGAGCGAGCGGACATCGCCGCAGCCGTCGTCGCCGCGCTCCCCGAGCGTTACGACATCGCGCCCGATCTTGTCGATGACTTCTTCTCACTGGGCTTCTGTTGGTTGCAGGTCGAACTCCTCACGCGGCACATGCGCAACTTCGGCAACGTCGACGAAGCGCGACTCCAGCAACGTGCCGTTGCCGCCGCGAAGGCCGCGTTGGACAACGACCGCGAAACGGTGGAGGCTCATCTGCGAGGCTGCTTTGAAATCCTGCTCGAAGCGCGCGAACGGTTCTATCCAGTCGAGTGCTATCTGCTCGACCTGTGCCTCACCGCGCCCGATGTCAGCGCGGACAAGCTCGCCATCGAAGCGACTCGCGACGTGCCGTGGAGCTTGCTCGCGTCGGCCTCAGACCTGGCGACGATCTGCCAGAAGTCGCCTGCCATTGTCGAACCGCTGCGGGCCGCCTGTGCTGCCGGGCGAGTCAGTATTGTCGGCGGTGAAGACCGCGAAACGCCCTTGCCGATGCTGCCGTTGGAGTCCGCTCTGCATCAGTTCCAGCTCGGTCGTGAGCGACTCATCGCGCTGCTCGGCCAACCCGCGATTGTGTGGGGGCGACGAAAGTTTGGACTCACCAGCCAGTTGCCGCAGTTGCTGCACAAGTTCGGATTCAACGGGGCGTTGCACGTGGTCCTCGACGACGGCATCTATCCTGACGCCGAACACACCAAGCTCCGTTGGCGCGGTTGCGATGAGTCGATCGTCGATGCTCTCAGCCGCATCCCGCTCGCCGCCGACAGTCCGTCGAGTTACCTCCGTCTCCCCGTCCGCATGGCCGAGTCGATGGATCACGATCAAGCGGCGGGGCTGGTCTTCGCCCGTTGGCCCGATGTGACGAGTCCGTTCTTTGAAGACCTGCGTCGATCACAAAAGTACGCTCCCGCGCTGGGCCGCTTCGTCACGTTCGATCGCTTCTTCCAGCAGACGGAACTGCCGGGACAGCTCAGCACGCATCAAGCTCATGAGTACTTTGCACCGTACTTGATCCTCAGCGTCGCGCGACGCGAAGCCGATCCGCTCAGTCGTTACTCGGGCCACGTACTGCGTCGTCGCCGCTTTGATGTTGCCGAATGGTGCCGCAGCGTGGCGCAGGCGTTGGTTGGACAAGCACTCAGTTCGGACGAAGCCACCGATGCCGAACGCTGTCTCGAAGCGGCCGCTCCCGACCCGATCACCAATGCCGCGACGGTAGCCGAGCAGATGCTGGCCGATGTTCAGCCGCGCTGGCAGCGAGCGCTGTCGCAACTCGTCATGCACGGTGCCTCGCAGCGACGCGGCTTCCTCGTGATGAACTCGCTGTCGTTTTCGCGCCGCGTCTGTGTGAGTTTGCCGGGACTCAAGTCACCGCCCGAAGTGACTGGCCCGATCAAGGCCGTTCAAATCGACGCCACGCGGCCGGACGATTCGGCGGTCGTGGTCGAGTTGCCCGGTGCGGGATATGTCTGGATTCCCGAGGACGCGCGTGCGGCCCTCGCCCCGCCGCAGAAGCCGCCGCTCGTCGAAGAAGGCTTACTGCGCAACGAATGGTTCGAGGTCTCGATCAACGAGCAGACCGGCGGGATCGGACACGTCCGGTTTCACGACCAGCGAGCGAAACGTGTCAGCCAACAACTCTCGTTTCGCTTCCCACGCGAACGAACAGTCGGCTCGGGCGACGACGCTTACAAAACGCAATACGCCGAGATGCGCTGCCGCAATCGTGAGATCATCTCGCGCGGGCCGACGCGCGGGGAAATCGCCACGACCGGCCACATCATCGACCCGTCGAACGACGAACGGCTCGCAACATTTCGCCAAGTGACACGCGTCTGGCGTGCGCGGCCCGTGATCGAAATCGACATCGAATTGAGCGACCTCAAGCTGCCCGATGGCGATCCGTGGAACAACTACTTCGCCGCGCGGTTCGCGTGGAACGATGGCACGTCGGCCGTGACACGCAGCGTCTTTCACGCCGCACAGGGCTTCGCCAGCGAACGGTTTGAAACGTCGGACTACATCGAAGCGGCCTCCGAATCCGAGCGGCTGACGATCGTGCCGCACGGTCTCCCGTACCATCGCAAGACCGGCCCGCGCATGGTCGATTCGTTACTCGTCGTCGCGGGTGAGACACGGCGACACTTTCAATTCACGCTCGCCATCGACGCCCCGTTCCCGCTGGAAGCAGCTTGGAACGCAATGACTCCCGCCGCTGTCGTCCCGACAGAACTCGGCCCACCGCGCGCGGGAGCGTCCGGCTGGTTCTTCAACCTCGATGCCCGCAACGTTCAACTGACGCGCGTGCTGCCGTTACTCGTGCCGCCGGTTGACGCCGCAGCCTCATCCAACGACGACGATCAGTCTCCGCTCCCCGTTGGTCCCGGCTTCGCCTTGCGACTGATCGAGACCGAAGGACGAGCCAAGCGAGTACGACTCCGCTCCTTCCGCCAACCGCTTCACGCCCGCAAGCGAGACTTCCTCGGCCATTCCCTCGGCGAACTGACACTCGAAGACGACGCCGTCCTGATCGACATGGCCGCATACGAGATCGCCGAAGTCGAACTCCGCTTCGGAGCCTGATCTGAGTGCCACATCTACACTTAATTTGGGGGTAGCCATGTTCGCCAGAACGTGGGAATCCCGCACTCTGGCGAGTACAGCTACCCGTTCCTTAGCGTGATTGTCACGTCGTTATCTGAGAAATCGGCCACCGTTGAGATCGATCACCGCGCCGGTTACGAAGCTGGCTGCATCGCCTGCGAGATAGAGCACCGTTTGCGCGATCTCGTCGGCCTGTGAGTTTCGAGCAAGCGGCGTTTGGCGGCGATAGTCGGCCATTTTCTCAGCCGTTGTGAAGACTTCGTGATGCCTCGTTTCGACGACCCCCGGCATGATCGCGTTGGCTCGAACGTGTGGAGCCAGTTCGCGTGAGAGCGTGCGAGTAAAGACTTGCATGGCTCCTTTGGCGGCGGCGTAGGGACCAGCTCCTCCGGAACCGCCCGTCTGCACCGACAGCGACAAATTGTTAATGATGCTTCCGTGGCCACTCGCCCTCAACGCGGGGATCGCTTGCCGCGTAACGAGGAACGCACTGTGAACGTTCACGTCGAAGGCTTGCCGCCAAAGTTCATACGAGCAGTTCTCAATCGACGACCGTTGCCGCGGATTACCCGCGTTGTTGAACAGAATGTCCAACCGACCGGCAAACGCGAGGAAGTCATCAACAACACGTTGGGCATCGTCCTCGTGCGTCAAATCACCGTGCAACAACACTCCGCGACCACCCGCTTGCTCGATGGTGGCCAGTGTGGATTGAGCGGCATCAGCGCTGGTGTGGTAGTGAATTCCAACGACCGCCCCTGCCTGCGCCAAAGCAACGGCGGCCGCGCTTCCAATTCCGACTCCCGCCCCCGTGATGAGCGCCGCGCGTTGAGACAGGTCGAAGGGAGTACTCTGAAAGGGGTGCGTCATTGAAAGAGGTTCCAAGAGAGTTTGTGGATGCCAGTTGACCGCCGGTGAGAGACCGTGATCGGTCGCGCGGTACTTCGCAAGTCGAGCCTACGCTATTCTGCAACTCCAAAGCAGAGGTCGGGTCGGAAAAGTAGGACGACGAAACACTTCGAAACGCCGTCGCGAGCAGCCGCCCGCTTTGGATTGGATCCATCGGGCACGACAACCCAAAGTTGCCCGACCACGAGTTGCAGGGTGGTGAGTTTGCAGTTGCCTTCGATGGACCGATTCCAAAAAATTCTAGCCTTGCTATGACAAGGTCTTTCCTCTTAACAACTCACACTCGTGAAGCAATTCACTTCTCACTTCAAATTGAGGAAAAACATGGCAACGCATCCGTTGGCGGGGAAGTTGGCTCCGGCCGAAATGTTGATCGATACCGGTCGGTTGATTGAGCAGTACTTCACGCAGCAACCCGATCCGACCGAGGTGACGCAACAGGTGAGCTTCGGAACCAGTGGGCATCGTGGCACGTCGTCGAATGCAACGTTCACAGAAGCTCACATCGGCGCGATCACTCAAGCGCTGGTCGAGTACCGTCAAACGCACCAGATCAGCGGGCCATTGTTTCTTGGAAAAGATACGCACGCGCTGTCGGCTCCTGCGGAACGCACCGCTCTCGAAGTCCTCGCGGCGAACGGTGTCGAGACGGTCGTGCAGAACGGCAACGGGTTCACACCGACGCCGACCATTTCGCACGCGATCCTCACGTACAACAAAGGGAGACGCGATCAACTGGCCGACGGGATCGTGATCACGCCCTCACACAATCCGCCTGCCGATGGCGGGTTCAAATACAACTCAACAAACGGTGGTCCCGCCGACACTGACATCACTGGTTGGGTGCAGAACCGCGCGAATGAGTTGCTACGAGGTCGCAACTCGGGCGTCCGTCGAGTGCCATTCGAGACTGCGCTGCGTGCGCCGACAACCTTTCAACGTGACTTCGCTCGTCCCTACATCGACGACCTAAAGTCGGTCGTCGATTTGGATGCAATTAGGTCGGCAGGGCTGAGGCTGGGGGTCGATCCGCTGGGGGGGGCCGGAGTTGGGTACTGGCAACCGATCGCGGAGACTTATGGTCTGAACATCACCGTCGTGAACGAGAAGGTCGATCCGCAGTTCGGCTTCATGACGCTCGACCACGACGGCAAGATTCGGATGGATTGCTCCAGCCCGTTCGCGATGGCGAGCCTCGTTCAACTCAAAGATCAGTACGACCTCTCGTTCGGTAATGATCCCGACACAGATCGGCATGGGATCGTCACGAAGTCGCTGGGGCTGATGAACCCGAACCACTATCTGGCAGTCGCGATTGAGTACCTGTTCTCTCATCGACCGCACTGGCCTGCAGCGGCCGCAGTCGGCAAGACATGTGTCAGCAGCAGTATGATCGACGCCGTGGCTGCGTCGGTCGGCCGGACGCTGTACGAAGTGCCAGTCGGGTTCAAGTGGTTCGTGGAGGGACTGTTTTCCGGCACGCTCGGCTTCGGTGGTGAAGAGAGTGCGGGGGCGAGTTTCCTGCGTCGCGATGGCCAGGTCTGGTCGACCGACAAGGACGGCATCATCCTCGCGTTGCTGGCGGCGGAGATCACCGCCAAGACGGGACGCGATCCGGGCGAACACTATCGGAGCCTCGTCGACAAGTTTGGGGAGCGACATTACGTCCGGATCGACCAGCCGATTTCGCTGGCCGAGAAAGCCGCGTTCAAGCACCTGACTCCCGCCGCCATCACCTCGACGGCACTGGCCGGTGACGCGATCACGGCAACGTTCAGTGAAGCCCCCGGTAATCACAAGGCGATCGGAGGCGTGAAGGTCACGACGGCCAATGGCTGGTTCGCAGCGAGACCCTCAGGAACGGAAGCGATCTACAAACTGTACGCGGAGAGTTTTCGAGACACTGCTCATCTCAACGCACTCGTCGCCGAAGCCCGCAATCTCGTGACTCAAGCTCTCGCGGGAGCGGCACAGTAGCACTGGTCGATTTGGTGTGTGCCACTGAACTTCAGTGTTTCAGTTTTGTTGAGGAAGATAAAATAGGCAGGTTGTGCCGTAAGTGTCGTGCGAATCGAACGCGCCGGTTGGGGAACTCAAACAGAAACTCGGAGTTGCTGGCCGATAAGACTTCGCCGAGTCGCTCGCTGCCACGCACTGAGTAGGGGGGTTGCCATGGATCGTCGCCATTTTTGCCTGAGTCTGTTGGGATCAAGTATTGCTCTGAGTGTTTCGGCCGAGGCGGCTCCTCCGTTTGCAACTCCGCCGATCCAGAAGATTCGCTGGAATTACAGCCTGAAGGCGGCCCACAAAATCTCGATCGAGCAGGACAAGCCGTTGCTGATTGTCTTTGGCGCGAGTTGGTGTACGTACTGCCACAAGTTGGAACGTGAAACTCTGGGTGATAAACGGATCACGGCGATCGTGGAGCGAGACTTCGTGCCCGTTCACTTGGACTTCGATCGCGATGGCAAGATCGCGAAGATTTTGGAAGTGGAACGGCTACCGTGTACGGTCATTCTCAGTCCTCAGGCGGACCTGCTCATGAAGCATGAAGGCTATGCTCAGTATAAAGAGTACAACCAGTCGTTGCTGACGGCCTTGGAACGAAGATCGGATATTCAGCAGGTTCAAGGGACGGAAGCCTCACGCTAATTCTGGTCAGTTGAACAGGCACACGTCGGCTGTTAGCCACCACCTCAGAAGATTGACGCGCACACGGTAGATCGATCGAGTCCATTCGCGGTCGGGATCGTGTGTTGCAGAAAGCTCGGTCAGACGCCATAGTTCGCCCGCTGTCTGGCGGCTGACTTTGGCGTGTTTTCACGCCGTCGGTTCGCGTTCAAGCCGATTCCTCGTGGACCCCAGAACGTTCATGGCCAAACAACCTCCGACTTCTTCTAATTCCCCCAAAAACAAAGACGACGATTCGTGGGGCAAGCTCGCCTCCGATCTGTTGGGCATTCAGTTCGGCGGGGCCGACGATGACTTCGATCTGCCTGATGAAGACTCTCCCGTAGCGAAGCCGCTCAAACCGGAAATGGCTTCGTCGCCAGAGGCGGTTACAGAACCAAAGGGCCGCGTTTCCGCACCGGACTCCGAACCAGACCTTTCCTTTCCCGAAGACGACGACCTCTCCTTTCCTGAGGAGAAGCCCCCGGTCGTAGAACGCCGCCCCGAACGCCGCGAGTTCGCATCCGAACGAAGTTCCGGTGAGGAACCGATTCGCGAACGCGAACCGGCCAGCCGCGCACGCGAAGGTGGCGAACGCGATATCTGGGACGCGCTTGAGAACTGGAGCTTTGACGAGCCAGGCAAGCCCGTCGCTCGCCCACAGTCTGATGCGCCCGTAGGACACGATGGAAGTCGTCCCGCTCGGCGAGACGGCGGTGCTCCGCCGCGTCAGCGTGAGGGGGGACGAGAACGACCGCGTGATGAGGTGCGCCGTGAAGCCATACCGCGCGAAAGACCACCCCGCGATGAAGATGCAGTACGACCGCCGGTTGCTCGGCGCGATGACGCCGCTCCTCAAACAGCTACTCCTTCACTAGGAACTCCTGATCGAGGCCCGCGCAGTCGGAGCGAATCGCGTGACGAAGCTCCGCGTTCGGCCCCACCACGATCCGATCAGCGTCCCGCTCGCAAACCTCCCGCTGAAGAATCGCGACCACCTCGATCGGTACCTCCCCAAGCTGCGGCCTCACGCCCCGCCGACGATGGTTTCGGATCGGGTATGGACGAAGAACCGAAGCCGCGTCGGAGTGCCATTGCGCCAGCCAAAACAGAGTCACCTCCCAAGAAGCCTACTTCTATCCCGAGACAGTCGATTTCCGCGAATGGCACTGATGATGACGATCCATTTGCTGCTGACTTGTTTCAAGAATTTGTGGAAGACGAGGAGGGCGACGAGGCCGATGGATCGAGCGAGGACTCGTCGATTGATTCCTCAGAGAGTGAAGAAGATCGTCGCCGGCCCCGCCGTCGTCGCAGACGACGCGGTGGACGAGCCCGTCGTACGGAAGCGGAGGTCACCGCCGACGGTGCTGGCGATTCCAACGCGCCGGAAGACGATGACAACGACGACATGCTCGGGTTTGGATCAGAAGACGACTCACCCTCTGAGCAGTCTGGTGAAGAAGTTGATGCGGAATCGTGTGCTGATGATCAGGATGATGAAGAGAACAGCAGCGGTAGTGAAAAGCGTCGTCCACGCCGCCGTCGTCGTCGTGGACGAAAGCGTCCCGAAGACCAGTCTGTGACGGTCGCAGCATCTCCCGAAACGGGAGGTACGGAAGACGAAGACGATGAGGATGATGAGGACGACGATGATGATATTGTTGTTGCCGATGCTGGCGGGCGGCAGCCTCGCACTGACGAAGACGATGTCGATGAAGAGCCGTTGGCCCCAGTGAACTATGAGGGGATCCCGACTTGGGAAGAGGCGATCTCGTACCTCGTTCGTTCCCGCGGTCCCGAGCCGCGCGGTCGCGGAAACAGTGGGCCACGAGGACGTGGCGGCGCACCTCAACGACGGTAGTTCGATGACAGACCTCTTACGATTTTCGCCAGCAATCGGGACAAACACGGAGTGTCTCGTACCGACAACGCGTCTCGTCGAGCCCCCGCATCACCGTGACAAGACCTGTCGCTTGGTGACGCTCGGATGCAAGGTGAACCAGTACGAGACGCAACTCGTCCTTGAGGCTTTGGAGCGAAACGGTTTCCGTGAGGCGGCCGATGACGAGTCTGCAGACCTGTGCGTGGTCAATACCTGTACCGTCACGTCCAATGGCGACTCTCGATCACGGCAGATGATTCGCCAGTTGGCGAAGCACAACCCGGGTACGCGGACACTCGTTATGGGTTGCTATGCCACGCGAGATCCGCGTTCCGTGAGTAACCTGCCGTCCGTGTTCGAGGTTGTCACCGACAAACGCGAACTTCCCGATGTCCTCGCGCGACATGGCATCGTGGATATGCCGTCTGGGATCAGTCGTTTCGAGGGACGCAAACGGGCGTATGTCAAAGTTCAAGACGGCTGCATTTTGAAGTGTTCGTACTGCATCATTCCGCAGGTTCGACCGGGGTTACGAAGCCGCTCTCCCGAAGACATCGAAGCTGAAGTGCGGCGACTGATCGGCAACGGTTATCGCGAGATCATCCTCACCGGTATTCACGTCGGTCATTATGGAGTCGATACGACGCGCGGCCGGTCGGGATTGCCCCCGTTCCGACTATGGCATTTGTTCCGCAAGCTCGACCGAATTCCTGGGCCATGGCGCATGCGATTGTCGAGTATCGAAGCGGCCGAAGTTGATGACGAATTCATCTCGGCCGCGGGGGATTGCGAACACCTCTGCCCGCAGTTTCATCCTGCATTACAGAGTGGCTCCAACGCCGTGTTACATCGGATGCGTAGGCGATACACGGTTGAACAGTTTCTCGACAAACTTGGCCGCCTGCGCGAGCGACTCGACAACCCTGCCTTCTCCACGGACATAATCGTCGGATTTCCGGGTGAGACGAACGAAGAGTTCGAGCAAACGCTGGAGACTTGTCGGCGGGCGGCCTTCATGAAAATGCATCTCTTCCCCTTTAGCCCTCGACGCGACACACCCGCCGCCACGCTGCCAGGCCAAATTCACGGGACGGTGCGTAGCGAGCGAATGCGAATTCTAGAACGACTGGAACGTGATCTTTCCCATCAGTACCATGCCTCGCTAATTGGCCGCGAGCTGGAGGTGATGGTGGAGGGCCAGTGCTCCGCACGTGCAGGCTGGGTTCATGGAACTGATCGGCGATACGTCCCGGTTGAGATTCCCGGTGAAGCCGCTGACGTGGGGCAAATGATCTCGGGACGTGCGACCCGAGTGACACAGCACTTTCTCGAAGCCGAACGGGAGATGGGCAATGGCTGCACTCAGCGAATTTAAACCGGTGTACTTCACGATTGAGGAACGGGGGGCCATCGTCGTCGTTAAGATCATTCGAGCGAGCCTGTCAGAAGAGGACAACATCGAACACCTCGGTCAAGAACTGGCGATGCTGGTCGATCAGTTCGGTTGTCGCCTGCTGGTCGCCAACTTTGAACTCGTCACGCTGATCACCAGCGCTGCGCTAGGTAAGTTCATCGCCTTGCACCGCAATCTCCATCGTCGAGAAGGACGCCTCGCACTCTGTGGCGTCATGAACATGATGGCTGAAGTCTTAAGTGCGACGAAACTCGACGAGTACTTTCGAGTCGCGGTCACTGTTGACGATGCGATCCGTTTGTTGACGCCTGCCCCAGCCGGCTAATTCTGTTTGCGCGACGAGTAACGTGACATCCTCAAATTGGAATTTCGCGTCACACCCCTGAACTCTCAACAGCGACTGGCCGGACTCACTTGTTTCTGAAACGCACTCGATGGCTCGACTGTACGTAGGCAACTTCGACTTCGAACATCGGCTGGCTAATCCCGGCCAGCAACTGCCTGCAAAGCTCGACAGGATCAACGCGGAACTGGCTCTGTCTTGGTTGGCGATTGCAGACGAAGGGGATTACATCTGGACCCCTCAACCCGTCGAGTCGGGCTTCTTTGAGCAGGCCACTCTGAATGGAATGCCGCCCGTGAATTCGGTTGTGTCGCTCAACTCCGTGCCGCGCGGTGTTGAGTGCATTCCTTGGGGCTGGACAGACGATCTGAGGCGACTCTGCGATGTACGCGGATGGCACCATCACGATCCACCCTCTGCCGCCGTTCGCGCTGGAAACTCGCGTCGATTCTCCGCAGGTCTCGAACGAGAGTGGCAAGTTGGACTCGACGGAGCTTATGAGGTTCATTCGCTGCATCAACTCGCCGAACGGATCGCGGACCTCGGACCAGTTGTTCGTTGGGTTGTGAAGGCTGAATTTGGAATGTCGGGTCGCGAGCGGTTGCTAGGTTGCGGTGAACTAACGCAACAGGACTGCAAATGGGCCTTCAAGCGGATCGAGTCTGATGGCGCAGTCTTTCTCGAACCGTGGGTCGAACGACTCGACGAAGTTGGCATTCAGTTGGAAGTACCGCGCGCGGGGTCTCCGAAAATGATCGGTGTCACACCCCTGCTTGTAGACGATCGAGGCCAATACTCCGGAAGTTGGTTTACCACAGGCGAGCCTGAAGCGGAGACGTGGGCACCTGTCATTGAGGTCGCACTGAATGCCGCGCAGCGATTGCAAGAGTTGGGCTACTTCGGTCCCGTCGGCATTGATGCGATGCGGTATCGCGCACCGGATGGAACAACCCGAATCAGACCGCTGCAAGATATCAATGCCCGCTGGACAATGGGGAGGCTCAGTCTCGGCTGGCGTCGGCTACTGTATCCGGGTGAGCGAGCCGCCTGTTGGCGGCACGGCCCGCGCGGAACAAATGATCTCGACACACATCGCCTCGCGCGAATCATCTCAACCTCGCCTGAACGAGTTGGAAACGCGGCGACACACCACCAATCATACCTGCTGATTCGATGACCCCGTTTTGCGTCGCTGAAAGTACTTTGTCGCGGCACCCAAGACTTTCGATTCGCGACGAGCATAGCTATCTTCGCCCGCCGTTCTTGATCATCCACATCACGAGGAGCATCCGAGTGCCGACCTACGATTATCATTGCGAGCAAAACTCGCGCACCGTCACCGTTCAGCATGGGATGAAGGACGCAATTCAGACTTGGGGACAACTTTGTCAGCGTGCCGGTCTCGAACCGAGTGACACTCCTGCCAACGCCCCGGTTGAACGCATTATCTCTGGTGGCATCGCCCTCCCAATCGCCAGTGCGTCTCCTGCATTACCGATGGCGAACTGCTGCGGTCACCCCGCTAGCTGTGGACACGGACACTGATCGCGGAAGGAAATCCAAACGCCACTACAAAAAGAGGTTCTCCGCCAAACGCGTTGATTCTTGTGATGTTGAACTAATCATCCACTGCCGATGGTGAGTCTCCTTCGCTCGTCAACACGAATGGCGGGGAGCCAAAAAAGATTGAGTGACACTCTCTTGAGAAACCGCACTCGCCCCGTTGCGACTCATGAACATGATTTTTCAAGCCGTCACTGCGAAACATCCCTCAACTTGCAGACCGACATCTTCCGCGAGATACTCCCGCCCGCTTCAGACAGAAGCCGACGGAAGTCGATGCCCAAACATAGACAGTGTTTTGTCGGCCTTCCGATGGCAGTCTGAACTCAAACTCACCTACAATTGAAGTACTTGCGAGACGAACTTCGGCGAACGGACTCTGGTGGGACGATATTCAACGGCCACCGGTACACCCACTCAGAAAACATCATTTCCAAATTTGCTCCCGTAGCTCAGCTGGATAGAGCGACGGTTTCCTAAACCGTAGGTCGCAGGTTCGACTCCTGCCGGGGGCAATGACTTACGTCGATTGGTGGGCAAAACTGTGCCCTATTTATGCCCTATCACGCCGTTTTCACTCTGAACAGTCGGTCAAATGTGGATGCCGCCTGTTTCTGCATTCCGGGCATGACGTGGCTGTAAGTGTTGAGCGTCAGCGTCACGTTGCTGTGACCGAGCATCTCCTGAATGACCTTCACGGAAACCCCTTCCGACAGCAACAGCGTTGCCGCTGAGTGTCGCAGACCGTGGAACGTGATTCCTTCGGGCAGTCCCGCAGACTTGCGGACGGCATGCCAGACTCGCCGCGCGAAGTTCGATTTTCTCAACCAGTCGCCCTCGGGACTTGGGAACACGATTCCCCGGCTGAGCAGTCCGCCAGCCAGCATGGCCCGCTTGTGACTCCAGAGTGCCGCCGCTGCGAACTCGGGCAAAGCAATCTGCCTCTTCCCGCTTCTGCTCTTGGGTTCCTTCAACGTCAACGCACCTTTGACCTCTTCGAGCGAATGACGAACCGAGAGCATGCTGCGGTCCAGGTCGATGTCTTCCCACTGCAATCCGAACAACTCGCCCTGCCTCATCCCCGTTGTCAGTGCCAGCACGAACAGAGCGTGATAAGCGGTTGATTCGCTGGTTTTGAGTACCGCCGTCGCCTGTTCGACGGTCAGAGCGTTGATGTCCTTCCGGTTGTACTTCGGAGCGGTGATCGCATCGCAAGGATTCCGCAGAAGCATTCCCCACTTGACCGCGATGTTGAACGCGCGGCGGCACACCGCGTAAGCGTGTCCCTGAGTTCTCGCCCCGACTGTCTCACGTACCATCGTCGCCAACATCCCGGAGACGTGGATCGGTTTGAGCAGCGTCAGCTTGACTGAACCGATGCGAGGCTTGATGTGCTTGTCGGCGATGCCTCGGTATCTGGTCGTCGTATTCGTGGCACACTTCGATGAGGCTTCATCCTCCAACCATCGGTCGAGTAGTTCGCCAACGGTCATTCTCCCGGTGTCGATCAGCGTGCCGTCGAGCTTCTGCGATGCCAGTTTGGTGAGCCTGTCGGTCACTTCTTTTTTCGTCTGGCCGTAGACCGCCTTCCTGATGCGTTTGCCGTTCGCATCGTGGCCGATGTCGATCCTCGCCACCCAAAGACCATCAGGTCTCTGTGCAATGCTGCCTTCGCCCTTGCCACGTCTGTTGGCCATGATCGTGCCGCCTTCCATGCCGAATGAATTCGGCAAGAGTAAGCCCGCCCCTTCACGACTGCCCTAGGGCAGGTGTGAGCCGCCCGGAGTCCTCACGGTTTCAGCCACGTCGAAGCGCGGCATCCTCTCACAGTCGCAAAGGGACGGACTTTCGCTTTCACACAGAGTTCTAGGATCACACTGCAACGCATTGCCAGATTGAAGACACTGGCAGGCTTTTAGGTGGCACAATCATCGTCATTCCGCTGCCGACTCGTCAATTGAGTTTCACGCCTGCCGCGTCGTCCTGCCGGATGATGTCCGAGTCGCGGTCATCGCTCCGAACGTGGCGAACCGATTTCGCCGCTGGCCCGCTTCAACCGGGTGAGTGTCGCTTGGCAAACCTGAGTGTTGCCCGCTCCAACACGTCATGACTCTGACGCAGGTCCGCTACCTCACGTTCGACGACACGCAACGCAGCGGTTCGCCGTTCGCCAGTGAGTCGAAGTGCCGCGTCCTGCCGCGCGACCAATGCTTCCATCTGGCGGCAGTGGGATCGCTCATCCTCAACCAGCATTTTCGCGATTCGGTTTTCGGAGTTCGTCCGATTTTCAAGCATCATGTTTTCTGGCATGTGTTTTTCCTTTGTGATTGAGAACCAAAAACGGGAGTGGATCATGCCGCCGACGCGGAGGCACGTTCCATCTCGGTCAAATATCGCGTCAGTTCGGTGAGCCAAAGAGCCATCGGGTTGTTGTCCGGGAAACTAATACCGCCGAACGGACCATATATTCGTCGGATCGGATCGTGAATAGTCCCACCGCCTTCCTCCAGTATATTCGAGATATGTTCCGCAGCGAGCAGCTTGTCACGCAGGTTTTCGGCCGCAGTCTGAATCTCGCGCATCCGGTCCAAAAACTCCGACGCAGCAGCTTGGCAGCATTCGAGGGAGAGGAGTGACGCCAGTGATCGGTGGTCCCCGTCACCATTGTGCATGCGCGTAGTCAACATCGTCCGCGCCTGTTCCAGAACCGAGACGCGCCCTCGGATGTCATTGAGTTCCGCTCTCGCGTCAACGACAGACTGAAGTTTGTCCGCATGCG